>JAEZJP010000077.1 GCA_023415715.1 Bacillota bacterium | reverse complement strand
GTTCAGGGCATCGTGCTTTTGTATGCATGCGTTGGTGTCATCGGCCTTATCCTGGGCGACATTCTGATGGTTGTGCTTGACCCCCGTATCAGCTTTGCCAAGAAAGGGGGCAGCCGCTGATGGCCATTTTAAAGCATCCAAAGGTGGAGCGGCTGGAAACACATATCGGCCAAATGCTTTCAGGTACCCTAACCGAAGCGGAAAAGTTTACCTTCGCGCCCTTTAACCAGGAGGAAACGGAGCGCACCGGTGTCAGCCAGTACTCCTACTGGCGTTCCACATTTCATGCCTTTTCCAAGAACAGGGTGGCCATGTTATTGCTGCTGGCCGTGGTGGTCATCCTGCTGTTCACCTTTATCCAGCCCATTTTGCCGGGCCAGTTTGACCCTTTTGCCGTAAATAACGATCCCGTTACCCGTTTGCCTTACAAAAATGAGCCTCCGAACAGCTCCTTCATTATGGGCACCAACGCCATTGGCCAGGATCTTTGGTCCAGGCTGTGGGCAGGCACAAGGACCTCCCTGTTCATAGGCATCAGCGTGGCAGTCATTGAAGCACTCGTTGGCATCGTAATGGGAATGCTGTGGGGTTATCTTCGCAAGCTGGATTTTTTGTTCACGGAAATTTACAACATTATCGATAACATTCCTACCACCATTGTACTGATCCTGGTTTCCTTCATCTTTCGTCCCGGTATTTCCACCATCATCCTGGCGTTGTCTTTGACCGGCTGGATAGGAATGGCCAGGTTCGTGCGGAATCAGATACTGATCATTCGTGACCGCGATTATAACGTAGCTTCCCGCTGTCTTGGCACCAGCACGCCCCGTATTATCGTAAAAAACCTGCTGCCCTATCTTGTGTCTGTGATCATGCTGCGCATGGCACTCTCGATCCCGGGCGCCATCGGCAGCGAGGTTTTTATCACCTACATCGGCCTGGGCGTGCCTGCCACCATCCCCAGCCTGGGAAATCTGATCAATGTGGGGCGTCAGCTCATGATGAGCCCCAGCCTGCGCTATCAGCTGATTTACCCCACCATTATTCTGTCCATCGTTACGATTTCGTTCTATGTGATCGGCAACGCGTTTTCCGATGCTGCCGATCCCAAGAACCATTTGTAAGGAAAGGAGGATACAGCCATGACAAACGCAAAACCCATCCTTTCCGTCCGGGATCTGAATGTGAAATTCAGCCTACGGGGCCGCATCCTCCACGCCATTCGCGGCGTTACCTTGGATATCAGCGAGGGAGAAAGCCTGGCCATCGTAGGTGAATCGGGCAGCGGCAAGTCTGTCTTGAACAAGAATTTTATAGGTCTTCTGGACCCCAACGGCTTTATTTCCGGTGGATCCATACGCTATTATGGTCTTACAATGCCTGAAAATGCAAAGCCCCCCCTATACGGTATCGACGAAACGGGCCGCCGCTTCGCCGACCTTGCCCAATTTAAAACGGAAAAGGATTGGCTGAATATCAGAGGCAGGGAGATTTGCATGATCCCCCAGGACCCCATGACCAGCCTGAACCCGCTGAAAAGTGTCGGAGCACAAATCTCCGAGGCCTTGAAGCTGCACAGCCGCTTAACCGGCGCTGCGGCCAAGGAAGCGGCCATCCGCATCCTTACGGATGTGCGCATCGACGACCCCAAGAGGCGGTATAAGCAATTCCCCCATGAATTGTCCGGCGGCATGCGCCAGCGCATCGTGATTGCCATTGCCATCGCCTGCCGGCCCAAAATACTTATCTGCGACGAACCCACCACCGCGTTGGATGTGACCATTCAGGCGCAGATTTTGAACCTGCTTAAGGAACTGAAAGAAAAATACCACCTGACGCTGCTGTTTATTACCCATGACCTGGGCGTAGTAGCCAATATTGCCGAGCGTGTGGCGGTCATGTATGCCGGCGACGTGGTGGAATTGGGCCTGGTAAATGAGATATTCTACGATCCCAGGCATCCCTATACATGGGCCCTTTTATCCTCCCTGCCCCAGCTTGGGCAAAAAGGGGAAAAGCTGTATTCCATCCAGGGCACACCTCCCAACTTGTTCAAGCAGATACCCGGCGACGCTTTTGCCCAGCGAAATCCCATGTCGTTGAAAATAGACCACTTGGAGCAGCCGCCGTACTTTACGGTTTCTCCCACCCATGTGGCCAGGACCTGGCTGCTTGACAAGCGTGCCCCCAAGGTCTCCCCGCCCGAATCCATACTGAAACTAAAAGACCTGGGAGGTGTTTCCCGTGATGCAAAGTGAATACCGGGAAAAGCTCCTGGAAGTCAACAACCTGTCCGTCACCTTTGGGCGCGGCCATCACAAGTTTGAAGCTGTCAAGGGCGTAACATTCCATGTGTTCCGCGGTGAAACCTTCGGGGTGGTGGGCGAATCCGGCTCCGGAAAAACCACCATCGGCCGAGCCATCGTAAGGGTGCACCCCGTTTCTGGAGGGGAAATCAAGTTTGATGGAAAGACCATTAGCGGAAGTCTGAGTCATGCCGACGATCTTGCCGTCACCCGCAAGATACAAATGATCTTCCAGGACCCTATGGCCTCGCTGAACGAGCGAGCCAAAATCGACTACATCGTATCGGAAGGAATGCAGGGCCGCCATATTCCCAAGGAAAAGCTTCGGAACATGGTTATGGATGCTTTGCAGGACGTTGGGCTGTTACCCGAGTTTTCCAGCCGTTTCCCCCACGAGTTTTCCGGCGGCCAGCGCCAGAGAATCGGCATCGCCAGGGCACTGATCATGAACCCGGAGTTCATTATCGCCGATGAACCAATCTCCGCATTGGATGTATCCATCCGGGCACAGGTTTTGAACTTGCTTAGTGAACTGCAAAAGCGGCATGGGCTTACATACCTGTTCATTTCCCACGATCTTTCCGTAATGCGCTTCATCTGTGACCGGATCGCTGTCATCCATAAGGGTGTGTTGGTAGAAATGGCCGATACAGAGGCGTTGTTTGAGCATCCCCTCCATCCCTATACCCGGGCGCTGCTTTCCGCCATTCCCCAACCCAACCCAATCATGGAAAAGCAAAAAGTGCTGGAGGTATACGACCCTTCCATCCATGATTATGAAATTGACGCACCATTCTTCCGGCAGATCCGGCCGGGGCATTTCATCCACGCGAACAATCGGGAATGGGAAAAATACGAGGATATGCTAAAGTAAAAGGAGATTTCTATTATGTCCCATGACGAAACCAAATGCCTGCATTCCGGTTATACCCCCAAAAATGGCGAACCCAGGGTTGTCCCCATCGTGCAGAGTACCACCTACGTTTTTGAATCCACTGCGGAAATCGGCGCTCTGTTTGACATGCCAACTGCCCATATGTATTCCCGTTTTTCCAATCCTACGGTGGAAGCGGTGGAAAAAAAGATCGCCGACCTGGAAGGCGGCGTAGGGGCCATGTGCACTTCATCCGGCCAGGCGGCATCGCTTCTATCCATTCTGAACCTTTGCAAAAGCGGGGAAAGCTTTGTATGCGCCTCCACCATATACGGCGGTACAGTGAACCTTTTTGCGGTGACGCTCAAACGCCTGGGCATTGAGGCGATTTTTGTAGACGCCGACGCTGATGCGGATACGATCCAGAAAGCTTTCAAGCCCAACACCCGTGCAGTATTTGGCGAAACGCTGGCCAACCCCGCCCTTTGCGTGCTGGATATTGAAAAATTTGCAGTTATCGCCCATAAAAACGGCGTGCCGCTGATCATTGACAATACCTTTGCCACGCCAATCCTGTGCAAGCCCTTCTCCTTCGGGGCTGATATTGTCATCCATTCCACAACCAAATACATGGATGGCCACGCTTTGCAGGTAGGCGGCGTGATCGTGGACGGCGGCACGTTTGACTGGACAAACGGCAAATTCCCGGAATTCACGGAACCTGACGAATCCTACCACGGCGTGGTGTACACCCGTGATTTTGGAAAAATGGCTTACATTATTAAAGCCCGGATGCAGCTCATGCGTGACTTTGGCTGCTATCCAGCGGCCCATTCCGCTTTTTTGCTTAACCTGGGCCTGGAAACGCTGCCCGTCCGTATGCTCAGGTACTGCGAAAACGGGTTGGCGGTTGCAAACTACCTGCAAAGCTGTCCCCATGTGGAGTCGGTGCGATATGCCGCGCTGCCAGGCGACCGCTATCACGCATTGGCGCAAAAATACCTGACCAAGGGCGCATGCGGAGTCATTTCCTTTGTAATGAAGGGCGGCCGTGAACCGGCGGTACGTTTCATGGACGGCCTCAAGCTGGCATCCAAGGAGGTCCATGTGGCGGATATCCGCACCTGCGTACTTCACCCCGCCAGCGCCACCCACCGGCAATTGACGGAGGAGCAGCTCGTTGCCGCGGGCGTCAACCCTGGCCTCATCCGCATCTCCGCAGGCCTGGAACATATCGACGACATATTGGAGGATATCCGCCAGGCCATGGCCAAGGTATGACGTTTACTCCTATTATCCCCTTCCTCCGTCCAAATCAAGGCTGTATGCGCACACTTGCAGCTCGAGGAATTCACAATAGGCAAAAAGCCTTCATCCTCCTGAATGCTCCCGGAGAAATCCTTACAATATGCTCTTTCAGCAAGATAGCCCGCGCGCACAAACGCAGCGGGCTTTTTGCTTTATGTGACCGAAACATTCCAGCAAAATGTCATGCCTAATTCGTCCAGCCTGCGCAGCGTGGTATCCGTCATCACATCCAGGTGCTTAAAACCTGCTTGTCCAACAGCTTTCCATACCAAGCGCTGGTACCCTGGCTTTCTGCGTTACCTATCTTGCCATACTACTGTCTCCTCCTGCTGGGGGTGGCATTCTTCCCTCCCATACCACCGGATTCTACATAACGTATTAAACCATCTTCCGCCTGCTCGATTTCCGGGATCCTTTCGTTTTCCTTAAGCGCAAGGCCTATCTGTTCAGCCAGCGTCTTCAGAAAATAATAAGTGAGTCTGCCTTGCGCATATACGCATTCAGGCTTTCCCTGCTCTAACAGATAATTCAGGAAGCCATCCATAACAATTTTCGCATCTTCAGGAAACAACTCAGCCATCGGCATCCTTGCCATGCCTTTTCCAGTATCCATAAGCATCATAAGTGCCGGAAAACGTGGCGGCTCACCGTTTATTGCAGCGGGGAACATCATTATATGGCAGTACCAAACCCTTCCAGGTTCCGGTATCATCTTCTTCAGCCTGGCAACTTCCAGTTCGCTTACAAGGCTTGGCGATAGGCTCATCAGCGACCAATTTTCCGGCTTGCTTTCCGTCTTCCATGTGAAACCTTCCTCTGCAACGGTTAGCACAGGCAGCATGCCAGAGACAAAGCCAAGCTGTTGCTTCGCTTTGCCTATTCCGCTTTTCGAATAGATCATCGTTGCTAAAACGGTATCATGTACAAGGCGCCTGGCAACCTCCGCACCCGCTTTCAGGGCCAGAAGCAACCTTTGCTCATCCACTGGATTATCAATATACCATGGGTATTTGAAAGGTTCATACTTGCGGATCATTGGCAGCAGTTGCATTCCCGAAGATATGCCGCATTCGCTCAGTTCCGCACTGTCTTTGTCTGTCAGCTCCGTTGATTTTTCAAAGGAACAGGACAGGCATTCCTGTGACATAAAGCAATCACGCCTTAAGGAAGGGGAAGAATCCTCCGGCAGGGATTCAATTTGGGAAAAGCTGTACAGCCCGGCTTCACCCATGTACAATGCCAGAGCAAAATGGCTCTTCTCATTGCCCATCACGCTGGCATAGCCAATTTCCCCATCCGCATAGCGAACAGCAAACAAATCGGTGTCGTAAAGCATTTCCCAAAGTTTTGCTTTTTGAAATTCAACCGCCGCCAGGTACAGTTCCTTGGATGGCATAGGTTTACCTCCTCTCACGTACATCAAAAAGCGGGAAGTCATTCCATCCCGCTTTGTATCCTTTTGGCCATATAGATATCCGGCTTGCCAAAGCCATTGACGTCAGGCAGCACACCTACGATTTGAAAGCCCAGCTTTTGATAGAACTCATACGGATGCTTCTTCAGGTTTCGGATATTTGCAATCCGCTCCCAAAGATGGTCATACAGATCGACATCGGATAGCGACGTCATGCCAAATTCGTCGTCGGTGCCCAAGTAAAGCGTTACGCCGCCCCTTTTTAATACCTCCGACTCCAGCGCTTTGACAAGTGCTTTTCCAATGCCCTGGCCTTGATACTCCGGAAAAACCGCCAGAGGATGCAGTTCCCATCCCGTAACCCCATAATGGGGAGCCGCCCCAACAAAGCCCGCCAAGTGCCCATCAGATAAAGCCATCAATGCAATGCGGTCTTCCGAAAGGTACTCTTCCACTTCCTCCACTGCACAGTCAGTGTAACAATGTGGAAAACAGGCAGCCAAAAGGCTGGCAAGTGATTGCCGGAATTCATTGCTGTCCCTGTCAAACGGGATGATCTCCATATCCTTTCCTCCTGACAAATCACAGGCAAAAGTGGAAGAAGCGCAAAACCTCCATATAGTTATCCGCTTCAAAGCGTACCGTCCTGGCATCTATCTGGACGCAGCCTGGATAAAAGCTGTTGCTGAAGGCTGCAGCGTGCTCCCTGTAGCATATCTCAACGGAAAAATGCTCCGGCATCGGGAACATGCACTTACTTGCGTCCAGCTTCATCGCCTTTTGGGCAGTTTCCTTGATGCGCTTTACAGCCAAATTTGGATGAATGGATACGGCTCCCCTGCCGGTACCCTCGTTCACCGGCACGGTGAGTATGTTGGGATTGACGGATACAATCCAATCGCAAAGCGCCTTGTCCCCCGTAACAAGCAACACAGGCACATTCATCATGGCAGCGGTGAGGCTGTTGATCATCAGTTCTGAGGCCAGTTGGCCGTTGATTTTAACAAAAACATTCTGCGTGTTCATGGTATGGGACAAGGGGTTGCCGTTTACGCCCGCCGCGGAATGGTAGCCCGTAAAGAAAACGCCGGAAAAGCTTTCATCAAGCCCGGCCATCATGCTGAACAAATTCCCCGCCCACCCGCGAAAGATACATGCCTGCTCCGGCAGTTCAGAAGGCTCGATATTTCTGGCGGAATCGTGGGCATCCTTGACAAGTATTTCCTCTGCCCCGCAAGCGATGGCCCCTTCGCAGGCGGCAGACACTTCTCGAGTCATCTGATGTGCAAACGGGGTGTAATCCGGCTTGTTTTTGCCCGTCTCATCCCAATGGACAATGCCGCAGGTGCCTTCCATGTCAGCTGAAAGAAAAATGCGCTTCATACGTTTCATCCTCTCAAAAAGTCAAGTGCCATAGCTGTCTGCAGCGCCGCGCCGGTCTTCAGGCAGCTTTCATCCACATGAAAATCGCAGGTATGCAGCGCGGAGCCCACGCCGCAGCCGAGGTCGTAATACACGCCGGGAGTATTGGCTACAAAGTAGCTGAAGCTTTCCACCCCAAGGCTGGGATATATACGGGGCACAATATTTTTTTCGCCCACCATGCCTTTGGCCAGCGCAAGGAATTGCGCATGGAGCGTTTCATTATTATATACCGCCCCGTAACCATCCAGCACCGTTACCTTTGCGATTCCGCCCATTGATGTGGCTATTGCAGAAGGTATCTCATTCAGCTTTTTTTTGAGCATGGCCCTTGTTTCCGGCTTTAAGGTGCGCAGCGTGCCTTCTATTTCCACATGATCGCAAATCACATTCCTGGCGGTACCGCCTGTAATTTTGCCAAGCGAAACCACCGCACTGTCCAGAGGGGAAACGTTGCGGCTCACCAGCGTCTGCAGTGCTGTGATGATCTGCGCGGCGATAGCGACGGCATCCACACCCCGCTCGGGATATGCTCCATGGCAGCCAACACCTTCAATGGTAATATTGATGGCGTTGCTGGCTCCGCTGACGCAGCCCGGCTTGGTGAACACCACACCGGCCGGCTGGTCCGGCAGCATATGCAGTCCAAATACCGCGTCCACATGGGGATTTTCCAGGCATCCGGCCGCCACCATGTCCTGCGCTCCGCCCGTAGTCTCCTCCGCCGGCTCAAACAACAGCTTCACCTGGCCATGTATTTTGTCCCTGTTTTCCATCAGCAGCTTGGCTGCACCCAGGGCGATGGCCATATGGGCGTCGTGGCCGCAGGCGTGCATTCTGCCAGGTATTTGGGAGGCAAAAGGCAGCCCTGTCGTCTCCTGAACCGGCAGCGCGTCCATATCTGCCCGCAGGGCGAAGGTTTTCCCGGGAAATGTTCCGCGGATCAGCCCTACCACCGCATACTGGCCGGGATAGGTGTACGCCTCAATGTTCAGTTCGTTAAGCTTTGCAAGCAGGAACCGCTGGGTATTTTCTTCCTGTCCGCCCAGTTCCGGCTGCATATGCAGTTGCCTGCGCATGTCAATGATGAAGGGCGCGATTTCTTCCGCACGCAGTTTCACATAATCATAGTCCATAGCATCAATCTCCGTCTTCCGCAAGATAATCCAGTACTTTCACAGCCTGCCCGTTTTTCATGTATACCCGGAGTGGCCTGCGGCTTATGATGGTAATGGCCTCGTTTCTGTTGGTATGGGCCCATGCCGCGTATTGCAAATAGGAGATGCCGCCGCCCAGAAGCGTAACCTCATCCCCTTCACACACATCGGGGATATCCGTTACATCCACCATCATTTGGTCCATACACACAAGACCCAAAACAGGGGACAGTTTCCCCCGTATCATCACGCTGGCCACCTTTGACATGCACCTTGGATACCCGTCTCCGTATCCTGCACACAGCGCAGCCACACGGGAATCCCTCATAAGCGGCGAGTCGCTGTCATATCCCACCGTTTCCCCTGCCGTAACGTCCGTTACCTGAGCAACAACGGTTTTCATGCACAACGTCTCACGGCATTCAAAATCCATATCCCCGCTACCCATGGGCCGCACGCCAAACAACAGGGCGCCGGTGCGCACCCTGTCATACTGCCAAATTGGGTACCTGGTAAGGCCAATGGAATCGCACAGGTGCAACTCGGGAATACGCATACCCTTCTCCGCCAGCGCATCATACATTTCTTTCAAAAGGCCGTGCTGCTTTTCGTCACGCTCCTTGTTGGTCAAGGCCAGATGAGAATAGAGCCCCTGTACATGCACATGCGAAAGCTTGCCAATTTCCAGTATATCATTGACTGCCTGGGGTCCTGGCACAAAACCCAGCCTGTGCATTCCCGTATCGACCTTGATGTGTACGGTGCCTGTTTTATGTGCATATGCTGCGGCGCGGTCCACCAAAACAGCCTGATGAAAAGAAGCTACGGTCAATTGAATGTTCTGCCGTATGGCTTCCACAAGCGCTTCTTCCTCGGTAACGGTCATGATGAGTATTTCTTGCGAAATCCCCGCCTTGCGCAGTTCAAATGCTTCCCGGACGCAGCTTACGGCAAAGCACTCCGCACCAGCATCCTTTAGCGTTTTGGCAACTTCCACCGCCCCATGGCCGTAGGCGTTGGATTTCAACACGCAGGTCACCTTCGTTCCCGGTCCGCAAAGCCTGCATGCTTCCTTATAATTATGCACGATCGCGTCCAGATCGATCTCCACCCATGTCCTGCGCAAGAAAGATGCTTGCATAAGTGCATCCGCCCATCCTTCATTTCTGGGAAATCCACAGGGAAATTCCTTCAACTTATAAAGGGAAATCCCCTCTTGTATATATCGGCTATCATTCAGCCGCGTTTAGCGTTTGTTTTCTCCTGAAAACGAGCTGCCTTGACAGATACCCGCTGGTGAAAGGCTTTGCCGATCAGGCCGCATTCATCGTAGGCTGTGATCTCAAATTCATAGGCTCTTCCTTCCTGGGAAACAAGCTTCGCCTCTGCCCACACGCGCATGCCTACGGGCGTAGCCGCCTCGTGGCTGACCTCCATGCGTGTGCCTACGGTGGTGGTGCCTTCCTCGAGCGAATCTATAAGTGCATTGCAGGCCGCTTTTTCCATCAGCGCCACCAGAGCCGGTGTGGCAAAAACATCAAGGCTGCCGCTTCCCATATGCCTTGCGGTCAGTTCAGGCGTTACAA
>JAEZJP010000004.1 GCA_023415715.1 Bacillota bacterium | reverse complement strand
AACTTTTTTGAGGCAAGATAGGATTGATGCTTCGAGGTGGTAGAATTCGTTGCAACCACGCGCCCCGGTGGCTGAAAGAGATGCAGGAGAGGCAACGCCTGCCGAAGCATGAAAACAGGGTTTATCCTGGTGGGAAACAGCATGGAAAATGAATTCCTCCCTTCCAAAGAAAAGTTTTTCTTTGGTTCTCCTTTTTCTTAAGCGTGAAGGCTGTAAATTAGGAGTTGCAGGGAAGACCCCTGCCAAAAGGGATACGTAAAATCATGTTTTGCGTTGCTGTTTCCACCAGATAAACCTTGTTCGATTATAGAGCGCCGTCCGTTTATGTGGACGGCGCTTTCGCTTTTTGTTCATCCATCAGCACGGCGCAGCCAGTTTCCTTATCCAAACGAACTTCCACTACCGCCTGGGCCTTTGCGCCGGATAAGTCGCTGCGGTCGGTGCATGTAACGAATGTTTGTACGCCTTCTATTCTTTCCAATAACAGCGCCCGTCGCCTGGGATCCAGCTCGCTCATTACGTCATCCAGCAAAAGCACAGGCGCTTCCCCGGTTTCCAGCTTCATCATTGTCAATTGGCTTAACCGCATAGCCAGTGCCGCTGTGCGCATCTGACCCTGGGATGCAAAGTTCTTCATGTCCTGTCCCTTGATGGTCAAATGCAGATCGTCCCTGTGCGGCCCGAAGTGGGTCACGCACCTGCGCATATCCTCCCGGCGGGATTTGTACAGCCCCTCCAACATCTTTTCATACAGCTTGTCCGCATCGGATAATGCGCCTACATATTGGGCCTCGAATATTTCCTCTTTGGAGCCGCTGATATGCAAGTAGTTTTTTCCGGATTCTTCTTTCAATATTTCTGCAAACCAGCGCCTGTGATCCGTAATTGCGGCCCCTTCCCGGGCCAATTGCTCATCCCATACTTCCAACTGGCCGGCGGGGCTTTTGTTTGCTCCTGGGGCAGCCATGGCGCGCAGAAGCGCATTGCGCTGGTTCAGAGTAGACACATATTTTTGCAATGAAAAAAAATACGACGGCCTAAGCTGGGAAAGCTGCATATCCATGAAGCGCCTGCGCAAAGCCGGGCCATCCTTGATCAGCTCCAGATCCTCCGGAGAAAACATCACACAGTTCAAATGACCCATCAGTTCGCCAATGCGGGCAGCAGGCTTCCCGTTCAATAAGATCTGCTTGGCCCGCTTTTGCTGGGCCCACAGCATAACCCTCACTTCCCGGCGACCGTCATTTCGCATGACCTGTACCTGGACGCTGCCGCATAAACTTCCCTGTCGGATCAGTTCCCTGTCCTGGCTTGTTCTGTGGCTCCGGCCAAGACAACATAGATGTATCGCCTCCAGCAGATTCGTCTTTCCCGCTCCGTTGGCGCCGTGAAACACCGTAATCCCTTCCGTTGGCGAAAATGTTACACAGGGATAGTTCCGAAAGTCCCCAAGCTTAATCTGCCGGATGACCAAACTATCCCTCCTTACAAGGAAAGTAGAGGGCTCTCCCCTCTACACTTCAAGAAAATGACAAAGTCATTTTCTCGATCTCGCACTTTTCGCTTGTGAGCCATCATGCCGTTCTAAATATATTATACGGGATTTTCAAGGGATGATATCCCTTGAACAGGGGTCTAGGGGGCAGCTCCCCCTAGTTAAATACTCTAACCGGAAGTACCAGGTAGACGTACTGGTCGCCCTCCGGCGGGCAGATGACACAAGGGGAAACATTGCTGTTGAAGCGCAGGGAAAGCTCTTCATCACCTATATTCTTGATCACATCGCTGATATAACGGGCATTGAAGGCGATGTCCAGGCTCTTTCCTTCCAGCAGAATGTCCAGTTCCTCCAGCACGTCGCCCAGTTCCGCATTACTGGTGATGACCATAGAATTTCCGTCAATGTGCATGCGGATAAGATTGTTTTTACCTTCCCTGGCCATGAGGCTGGCGCGCTCTATGGCGTTGGCCAGCGTTTCCCGGTTGGCCTGCACACGTGTCTGCCAGTCACCAGGCAAGATTTGCTTGTAATTGATATATTCCCCGGCCAGCAGCACGGTGGTAAGCTCCGTCTTGCCGAAAGCAACCTTCAAATGGGTCCTGTCGATGGTGAACATGGCTGGCTTATCTTCGTCCGGGAGAATCTTGCCCAGTTCGCCCAGCACACGGCCGGGAATGATAGCCTCCATCACATCCTTGCCCTTGGGCAAAAGAAAATTGCCGTGTATGCGCTGCATCGCAAGCCTGAAACCATCCAGACCTACCAACCGGGCTTCATCCGGGGTCACTTCCAGCAAACAGCCGGTCAAAATTTGACGGCTCTCGTCGGTAGCAATGGCGAAAATAACCTTGCTGATCATTTCTTTCAAATTCTTTTGGGGCAAAGAAATCGTATTACCTTCTTCAATAGGCTTGACAGGAGGAAAATCCACCGGCGACATGCCCGACAGCGTGGCTCGGCTGTTCATGCAGCGGATGGAGGCCGCCATTTTATCATTGACGGAAATCTCTACTTCCCCGCCGGGCAGCTTGCGCGTAAGTTCCGTAAACAGCCTGCCGGGAAGAACTATCTGCCCATCCTCAACGATTTGGGCATTCACCTGGCTTTTTATGGTCAGGTTGCCGTCGGTGCACGTTAAAAACAAGCCGTCCTCAGTTGTTTCCAAAAATACGCCTTCCAGAACGGGCTTGGCCGGGCGTACGGCAAGGGCACGTGTGGCATTGTTGAGTCCTTCCAGCAGTTCTGTAGTACCGCATATAAAGCGCATGGGAATCCCCCTTTGTTCATGTAGATGTAGTATATAAATATACCGTAGTAGCCGTAGGCTATGTGGATAGGGTGTAAAACCTATAAAACGCTTGTCCTTGCCGAAAAATGCACTGCCTTTTTTGTGGAAAAAAAGCGGTTTTGCCGGGATACCATGGGGACAAGCCATATCGGAAATAGAATTCGATTTTTTGAGCGCGTTTTCCTGCCTTGCCTTTTTACACGTTCTGAAAGAACCGTGTGCTTTTGGAAAAAGATCTTTTTTGACTGATAACCAAAATAACTGTTTTCTTTTGGCTTTTCCACATTTTCAACAGGCTGCCTAAAAAGGGCTGTGGATGAAAAAAGCCTGCCAAATAGGATGTATATGCGCGTTTTCCAAAAGTATGCACACATTATCCCAAGAAAGGAATCATTACACCACTTTGATGAGCAGTGTCTTTTGCTCATCCATTTCCAACACCAGCACCCCGTCTTTTTCCAGCTGTTTCAGCACGTCGCTGAATCGCTTGAAACCGATGGAACGCTCACTGAAATCGGGGAAGGAAGCCTGCATGTCGGCCTTTAAAATGCTGGGATTGATACGGTCAAAGCCGTCTTCCTTGTACCGGTTGAGCTGGCCTTTGAAGGCTTCTTTCCAGCTTTCCTTGGTGAGCTGGGGTGTTACGGCTGCCTCTTTTGTGGAAAGACTTACCATCACGTTGAAGTTGTCGTTTTTTACATGGATGGAGCCGTACTTCTGGCTAAGCTTGGAGAGCAGCTTGCCGAATGTGGCGCAGCCGTAGGATTTTTCATTGAAATCCGGGCGCAGGCGCAATAGAATGCCCTTCAGCTCGCTGGCGTAGATCTCATCCTCGTCAGTCTGTTCCTCAAAGATGCCCTCAATCAGCTTGTTCAATTCCGCCTCGTCCAATGGATCGGAAGAGGCCGCTTTCTTTGCGGCCTGAATGCTGGCACGGCCGCCAACGCTCTCCAGAAATTGAAACTCGTTGCACGCATTGATGAATATGGTGCTGGCCACCTCGCTGCGGGATATGCCCAGCACAAACTTGCCCATGCTTTTTAGCTTGCCTACCAGCGGCGTATAATCGCTGTCACCGGAGACAATGCAAAAGCTGTCGATCAGCGAATTGGTATAGGCTACCTCCAGCGCGTCAATCACCAGCAGAATATCGGCGTTGTTTTTCTGGGCATAGCCGTAGCGAAGGGAAGGAACCACCGTAAAGGTATTGCTTAAAAGCACTTCCTTCATATCGCTGAACCTGTCGGTGTACCCATATACCTTGCCCAGCAGGATGTCGCCGCGGATTTTTACTTTTTCCAGAATGCTGTTGAGCGTAGCCACCTTTGCACCGCAGTTTTCCAGGTCTACAAAGATAGCGAATTTTGATGTGCTCAGGAAAATCTCCTCATTTCTTTTCCGAAAAAGAGAGGATTTCCCCCTCTTTTTCAAAACGGATATCGGTTGTATACTGCCCATTTAGATGCGGAAGGTAAACCTGTCGCCTCTGATCAGTTGGCTGGATAAGTGAATGGGCGCACCGCTTTGGTCAAACACGCATTCATTGAGCAGCAGCAGCGCTGTGCCGGACTCCACTTCCAAAAGCTTTGCCTGGACGGGCGCGGCATAGCTTAAAGCGATGTCATGCACCGCCTTGCTTGGCTCTGAGCCGTTGCGCAAAAGAATATCGTACAGCGACTGGGTCAAATCCTCCTGCATAAGGTAGGAAAATGCGGCGGGGAAGCGGTTTGTTTCCAGCATCACCGGAAGGTTGTCCGCATATCGCAAGCGGCACATTTCCAGTATCATTTCCCCCGGCTCCACATGCAAGTTTTCCACATCTTCAGGGGTGGCATGCTGCCAATGCATATGGATAAGCTTGGTGCTTGCCGTACAGCCAATGATGCGGCAGGCTGCATGAAAGCTGGTGATCTGCCTCAAATCCCGCTGAATGCGGGGCACCGCCACAAAGGTGCCTTTGCCCTGGTGGCGGATGAGCAGCCCATCCTTCACAAGGTCCAAAAGCGCCTTGCGCACCGTGACTCGGCTGACCTGATACGTTTCGCACAGTTCCTGCTCGGAGGGAATGCGGCCATGCACGGGGTATACGCCCGTGGCGATATCGCTTTTCAGCCGCTGCATGAGCTGCCGGTACAGCGGGCTGAACGTGTCGCTGTTCAGAATGCTCTTTTTCAACGGCGGCCCCTCCTTGGTATCTTTCTGTCAGTATACCAGTTTTTTCAGGGAAAATCAAACAAAAAACCGATGCGGCGGCGCATTGGAAAGGCTTCCATGATATAATCCGGAATGAGGTGGAACAAAGGATGAAATGCGATGTTTATCCCCTGAATTCGCTGAAGGAATACAGGTATGTTGTCATTCTCTCTTGTTATAAAGGCAAGCTGCTTTTCAGCAGGCATAAGCAGCGTATAACCTGGGAAACCCAGGGCGGGCATATCGAGCCGGGGGAAACGCCTTATATGGCCGCCGGCCGGGAGCTTCATGAGGAATCAGGCGCCGAAATATACACGCTTACGCCACTGTGCGATTATTTTGCGGGTGACGAAACTTCCCATGCCAATGGCATGGTTTTTGCAGCCCATATAGAAAAGCTTGGACCGCTTCCCGAAAGCGAAATGGCGGAAACGGCATTGTTTGAATCCTTGCCGGAGCAGCTTACATATCCCGGGATCACGCCGGTTTTATATAGGTATTATTTAGAAGAACAAGGGCTGGCGGCAAAAGCATAAAGGGCATGCCTCCGCCCTTACTGATTTTGCGGAAGCATGCCCGGTTCCTTTTGAAGCCTTCGCACCGTGCGCATATACGCCCGGCTTTACGCCGCTTCAGGCTTTGCCTTCATCGGCTCCAGCTCGCTTCGCTCACCCTTCGGACGTTGGCGGGCAAGCTTGACTGAGGATTATTACAGTTCCTTTTTCCAAAGGCCGTGGAGGTTGCAATATTCGTAGGCCGCCACTGCTTTGTCATCATGCAGGGCGAAAACAGCCTTGGGTTCGCCGCCTGGCCTAAGGTTTTTGCGCTGGCCGCCCTTTTCCGTTTGCAGATAGACCCAGGCAATGTAATGGGCGTCCGTCATGGGATGGGGCACGGACCCTACTTCCACCGTTACCAGGTCATCCTCCACCGTTATCACAGGCACATGCTTTTCCTTTGCTCCGTCCGAGGTATTGGGCGTAAGCTCTTTCATTTTCTGGCTGCAGCAGGTCATGGGCGCGCCGGAAAAATGCAAGGCTCCCACCAGGTTTCCGCATTCTTCACAAACAAAAAACTGCACAATGCTTCCCTCCTTCATGTTGGCATGCTTCCCTCTTTATGGTACCCTGTACCTTATGATTCGTCAACATGGAAAAAAATATTTTTGAATCTGCCTGAGTCTTAAAAAGTGTGGTACAATCAGAAAAACAAAAGGCCGGATGGATCGGAGGATCAAATCGCGCATGAATTACGATATAAAGTCATTGCAAGCCGCATTGCCGGAGGATATTTTGAAGAGAAAGTGGGCCGGGGATATTTTAGGCGCGCTTGACGCCATCGACGCGCGGTTGAAAAAGAACCTGCCTGAGGTTTTGCGCCGGCGTTTGGAATTGGAAAAAGAACTTTTGCCCCGTATGATAAGGGAATATCCCCATAATAGAGAAAAAGCATTGGCTTTGATGCGGGGATTGATACCTGATTTTTCAGAGCAAGAATTTGAGGATCTGGAAAGAAACAATTGGATCGACTTTTTGTATGTGGATGGAGAAAAGCGTTATTTTGTGCGCTTCCACCGCACACTTTTGAAGGTGAACCAGGATATCGCCCGCCGCGCAGGTGTTCCGCTCACGCCGTATAGTCCGCTTTTGGACGATGCTATCCGCGAGATGAAGGAAAAAGGGTCCCTGAAATATCTGTTCCGTATCCGCGGCACGCTGAAGATTGAAGACGATGCATTCGTTCCCGGAGAGACTTACCGGGTGCATTTGCCTTTGCCTATCGTATCGGCCCAAACGGAAAAGGTGGAACTTATCTCCGCTTCCCCCGATCCCCTTCATGTATCGCCGGAAAATAGTCCCCAGCGTACCGTATGCTTTGAAGAAACACTTCACGAAAACAAGTCCTTTGCTGTGGAGTATGAATATGACTGCACCATGCGGTACGTGGACCTGAAAAAGCCGCTGGAATCAAAAGAGCCTGTTTATCCCCGCTGTGCAAAGCCCGGTACAGGAGATCTTAACGAGCTTCTGCCCCATATCGTGTTTACACCCTATATAAAGGCCCTGGTGGCCGAGATCCTTACGGGAGAGGAAACACCGCTTCAAAAGGCCCGGAAAATGTACGATTTTGTCACCACCAAGGTGACTTATTCCTTTATGCGCTCCTACCTCACGCTGGAAAATCATGTGGAGTATGTTTCCGTCAACCTGAAAGGCGACTGCGGGCTCCAGGCGCTGCTGTTCATCACCCTCTGCCGTGCCGCCGGCATACCGGCCAGGTGGCAGTCCGGGCTTGCGGCAGAACCCGATTCCATTGGCAGCCATGACTGGGCCCAGTTTTACGTGGAGCCCTGGGGCTGGCTTTTTTGCGACTGCTCCTATGGCGGGGCGGCCTGGCGCAAAGGCAATATGGAACGCTGGGACTTCTATTTCGGAAATCTCGATCCCTACCGCATGGCGGCAAACTCCGCATACCAGGCTGATTTTGATCCGCCCAAGAAGCATCTTCGCATCGACCCGTATGACAGCCAGGACGGGGAATGTGAAACAACCGTCCGGGGACTTGCTGGCCGCGAGATAGACACGGATTATGAAATGGTGTCCTGCGTAAAAAAAGAGCCGTGATAAGGCAAACAAAAAACCGCCCCTTATGGTCCGGGGCGGTTTTTGAATCAGCGGGCTGTTTTTTGACTGCAGGCGGTGCAGTTTCCGCAGGCAGGGCAGCCGATGCAGGCACTGCCCTTTTTCTTTAGGCGGATCATATGGAATACGGTATAGCCCAGCGCACCGAATACCACGGCGGCTACCAGAATGGTTCCCATCAAATCATCTTCTTTCGGGAAAAATCAAACGTTGCTGCCGGCAGGGTATGCGCTGCGGCCGGCTTTGTGTTGGGAAGACCGCATAATCAGCCAAAGAATCCATCCTAACAGAAGAATGGCGGCTGCCTGCCCTAGGCCAAAGGGTGCGCCCAAGATGATGAAATTACCCAATTGTGCTACAAGGAAAGCGGCCACATAAGCCAGCCCTGTCTGATAACCGATGGCGAGGAATGTCCATCTGGCGCTGCCCATTTCCCGGCGGATGGCGCCTATGGCCGCAAAGCATGGGGCGCACAAAAGGTTGAACACCAGGAAAGAATAGGCGGTCACCTGGGTAAATACGGCCTGCAGCTGCGTTAACAGCTCCGCACCTTCCCTGGCGGCACCCGCCGTTCCGTACAATATGCCCAAGGTTCCAACCACGTTTTCCTTGGCGGTCAAACCTACGATGGTGGCTACGGTGGCCTGCCAGTTTCCCCAACCCAGGGGAGCGAATATGGGCGCGATTACGGTACCGAGTGCAGCCAGCATGCTGTCTTTTTGCTCTACCATTTCCATGCGGAAGCTGAAACTGGACAGGAACCAGATGATAGCGCTGGATACAAAGATGACGGTGCCGGCTTTCATGATAAAATGCTTGCTGCGGTCCCACACGTGAATGATA
>JAEZJP010000286.1 GCA_023415715.1 Bacillota bacterium | reverse complement strand
GCTTGGACACTGTGTCGCGGATTACCTCAAAATAGCTGGAAAAGTAATCCGCTACTGAAATATAGTTTTTGTTCAGCTGCCGCAAGAAAAATTGGTCCATCAATATATTGTCCAGCACCAAAAAGCTGCTGTCCAGCTTATTGGAAAACTGCAGCTGCGCCTCCCGGAAATTGTAACGTGCATCATTGTATATCTTTTCTGTACTGTTGCTTATAATAGTCGATAATCCATGGATACCCGGCAGGAATACCAGCAAATTTGCCAACAGAAAATAGATCAGCATTTTTCCACGCAGCCGCAATTTTGAAAAAATCTTCATTTCAGCCCTCCGCATTGCATGCTTCCGATAGCAGCCGTCTTACAAAAAGCCTCCCGCTTGAAAAAAGCAGGAGACTTGACCGTATGGTTATGTCAGATGGCCAGTGCGTTTGTTTTGGAGGTGGAAATGACTTCATCCGCCGTTATTTCCTCGTTTCTTGCCGAGGACAAATAAATGCCTTCCTGAATCAGCATGGTCTGAAGGGCCAGCTCGGCTGTGGGTAGCAGCGCAACCTTGCCGCGCAAGGCTGATATCCAGTGGCGGGTGGAGGAATCAAAGTTAACAACTTCATTTGGGTACATCTCATGCATGCGGGAGTCATAGCCTTTCGTATTCACAGTGGCATTGAGCTCCAAATCACACATAGTCGTATAGAATCCAAAGGGCTCAAGGCGGATACCCCCGTCTGAACCAAAGATGCAGCTTTCTTCGAAAGGATTCATATGTACCGACCAGCTCTCCAGCACATCCATTGTCAGGCCGTCTGAAAAGCGTATAAAACCTGTGCCCAGCTCTTCTACGTTAAAACCGCTCTCTGCCACTTTAACCGGGTCCGCGTTATTCATCTCACGATAAATCCGGCCAGATATTTTTTCGATCCTGGGCATATTGGTCAGATACAGAAGCTGGGAGATATGGTAGACCCCCATATCAAAGAGCGCTCCCCCGGCAGCTACAGACTTTTGCGCAAATTCTATTGCGCCATAGCCGTCTACATAGGGTCTTCCGCGCCTGCGGTAGCCAATAGAACGCATGTGATAAATGTGGCCGAGCTTTCCGCCGTCGATCAGGTTTTTCGCCGCGCGCGTATTGGGCTGATAAATGAAGCCTAATTGGATGTGCAGTTTTTTGCCGCATTCGATTGCCGTATCCACCATCATTTTGCCATCCGCGTACGACCCGGCTATCGGTTTTTCGCAATACACGTTTTTTCCTGCGCGCAGTGCGGCAATCGTTGCGGGCGCATGCATGTTGTTGTGCAGGCAAACGTCTATGGCATCAAGATCGTCGCGTTCCAGCATCTTTCGAAAATCCGTATACTTATTGGGGATCATGTATGTATCGCAAGCCGCGTCCAAACGGTCCTGGCGGATATCGCAGGCAGCGACAATCTCGGCATCAGGATATGACGTATAGCGTGGAAAATGGCTCATGTTTGCGATCTGCCCGCACCCAATAACGCCGATCCTTACTTTATCCATATCATCCATTCCCCTCTGAAAGAAATTGCGCGATCTCACGGCGCACGGTGGCGATCTGCCAGTCCACCACTTCGTATTCGTTCTTTCCACCGTGCTGCTCTACCCCAATATAGCCCTGGTAGTTATATTTTTTAAACAGGTGCAGCACTTCCTTCAGGCGGGGAGATTCGACGATCTTTTGCATCACATGAGTATGCGCCGCATAAGGCATAACCATTTCATCGCCTATTGTCGCATCGCAGTACCAGCTTCCCACATGCAGCAGAATGCGGTAAGCCGGATGGTTGATTTCTTCAAAAACGCGTTTCATAAAATGCGGGTTGCGGGCGGCGCCGGCGTGATTCTCCGCACAAAGCAGGAACCCCGCATTCTGCGCTATATCACAATACTCCCTGAAGCGTTCGACGATTAATTCCTCCTCTGCCGGCGCAAGCTCCTCACGGGGAACACCCCAGTCAATACGCACTGACTTCGCGCCGAGCTTCTCGGCAATAGCCAGATATTTCAAGGCATTCCTGTAATTTTTTTCGCGCTTTTCCGGATCGTCATTCCATACATTCGCGCCGTCGACAGCCAGGTTCGACAGCACCATTTCCCGCTGCTTAAGAGCCTGACCAACCTTGCTGATGTAGGCGTCCTCCGTAGACGTGAAAAATCCGTTCCAGATGCCTACGGCATCGACGCGGTAACGATATTTCAACGTCTCCAGCATATGAAATATATCCATCTTTCCATCTTCAAGAAGTCCATGGAAGGAGTAGCCTTCCACCGAAATACGGTACATATATCCTCCTTGCTATGCCGTGGAAAGCGTTCAACACACTTTCCACGGCATTTTTGCTCAAATATTATTGTTTATATTTTTCGACGACTGACGGATAGGCTGCATTCACATAGGCCTTGAATGCCGGAAGGCCCATGCTGTTGCATGTGTCAAGCATCACAGCATATGCTGCATTAAACTCTTCCTCTGTCTCGGCCGCGATCAGTTTGAATGCTTCTCCGTCGATATAGCTGCCGATTTTGGTATAGACATCGCGCTCGTCTGTGCCTACCGCCGGCAGCACAAACTGGAACCAGGGCCTAAAGTCGATCACAGAGCGCACATTGAGCAGCGTATTGAGTATGGCCTGTTCCTTGGGCGTATAGTTGAAGAGGGCCTCCGTTACGGCGGACACGCCAAAGTTCCAGCAAGCCAGGCCGTACTTTTCAACCATCTTCGTATAGCCTTCAGCTTTCACAGCCAACACCTCGTCCGTAAGGGCCGGGTAGCCATCCTCACCAACGGTATATGTCTTGCCCTCTACGCCAAATTCGCAAAGCATTTGTCCTTCCGGGCTCTTCAGGTAGGATAGCATCTTGATGGCGGCTTCGGGATCTTTGCAGTTCTTGGTTATGTATACGCCACTCCACCCAATGCTATCGTTGACATACAACGGCTTTTCGGAGAGAAGGCGCTCTACCGGCACGGCGGTGTAGGGCAGGCCGGCATCCTTGAAGGCTTTGTTGGCACCGTCGGATTCCGTCACGCTGCGGACAAACGCAAACGCTTCGCCCGAATTCACCTTTTGGCGGTATTGCTCCACCTGATAGATTAGTGCTTCGGGCTTGATGTAGCCTTTGCGGTAAAGGCGGTTCAGGTATGCCAGCGTTTCTTTGTACTCGGGCGCTTCCACAATATACTTGACTTCGCCGGCCGCCTCGTCATACCACAAGCGGGTACCGCCGGTGGGCACGCCGAAGCAATAGCGGAAATACGGCAACCCGTAGAGGTTTTCACCGAGCAAAAGACCGTCCATATCCGGATACTTTTCATGAACCATCCCCAGCACATTTTCAAGGTCTTCCAGCGTTTCAAGTTTGGGATTGCCCAGGCTTTCCATGATATCCTTGCGGACATGCAGCGTGGACGTGCCGTTGCTGGGCAGCATGCGGGGCTCGTTCTTCCATTCCTCGGGTGTTGAATAGGCATTGTATATGGTATAGAACTTTCCGTCAGGCTGCGTCGCATTGGCAATCTCGATATCTCTTACAGGGAAATCAGGCGCATATTTTTCGATCAAGGAATTCCAATCGTAGGAAACGTTCGGGTTGGCAAGCTTGGGCCACATGCTTGTTGTGCCTGTGTAAATGATGTCCGGATAGCTTCCGGAAGCGATCAGGATCGACAGCTGTGTGGCGTCGGCAGCCCGTATCACATCCAGGGTGACACCGGTGCGGCGGGTGATCTCATCATCGACGATCCTCCCGCCAAAAGAGTCGATCCAAAACCAGGTGTGGTCCACGAAAACCGTCAATGTCACCGGCTTGGGCGCGGCTTCGGCCAGCGCGGTTGTGGCACTCGCAAGCATCGAGACCATCAGGATGACTGCGAGCACAAAGCACAGATACTTCTTCATGATTACTCCTCCTTGCTTTTTATTGAACCCGGTTTTCCGCCGGATTGCAATCGTTTATCCCTTCACCGAGCCAAGCATGATGCCTTTTACAAAGTACTTTTGCAAAAACGGATACACGCAGATGATGGGGGCAACAGAGACGATCATGGCCGCCATTTGAATGGACCTGGTTGTCACCGCGGTGCTGCTGTTAGCCAGTGTCTGCTGGGACACCTCAATGCCTGCGGCAGCGCCGGATCCCAGGCGGTCGATCATGCTTTTGTTTATGATCTCCATCATCAGGTAGGACATCGTCCGCAGCTCCTTGTTGGAAACATAATAGGCAGAATCGATCCATGAGTTCCATTGACCGACCCCAACAAAAAGGGCAGTGGTGGCCAGGATCGGCAAGGACAGAGGCAGAATAATCTTTCTGAAGATTGTTATCTCCGACGCGCCGTCAAGCCGAGCCACTTCAATCAGTGAGATGGGAATATCCTGAAAAAAGGAGATCATAACCATCATGAAAAAGGTATTGAGCAGGGCAGGCGCAACATAGACCCAGAAGGTATTCAGTATCTTTATGCTTCGGTATAGTGCAAAGGTCGGGATCATGCCGCCGTGGAAGTACATGGCAAGTATGATGACGGCGTAGTACCATTTTCGGAATACCAGTTCTTTGAACGACATGCCGTAAGCGACCAGCGCGGT
>JAEZJP010000235.1 GCA_023415715.1 Bacillota bacterium | reverse complement strand
ACAGGCCATATACAGCGCAAATATCAGCGCATAGGTATAAAAGAAGGTTTCCATCTGGCTGACGCCAAGGTTTTCCACCGATACCGAAACCGGCGGCATCAGGATTTTTGGAATTTCCGCATCTGCTGCGCCAAGCGCCTTCAGCCTCTCCATACGGAATGCCGACTGCAGCGCGCCAGAAAGCATGGCACTTGTATTGTCATACATTCCAAGATTTCTTGCGATATACTTAAGCTTCTCGGCGCTTTTAATCACCACTGCGCCCTCATATGTCCCCGCGTTCACCTGTTCCTTTACCGTCTGCTCATCGGCGGTAACCACCTGGGCTGTGAACCCGTATAAGGAGGAGGCAAACTGCTTCAGCGCGTCTTCGCTCAAGGCGCCGTTTTCATTGATCACAGCCATCGCCGGCCCGGACTGGACGGGCGCCTGGATGGCCGGACCATTACCGCCCGTATCATTGCCGGAGGATTTTGTTAGCATTCCCTTCAAGGTAGGAAAAGACAATACAGCAGCCACGATCAGCACCAGCGCCACCGTCATTCCCATATATACCTTGTTTTTTAGATACCCTTTCAGTTCAAAGCGGAGCACGGATAAAAACTGTTTCATTTGGTCCTCCTCAAACGGCCGCGCCTGTATACTCTACGAAAATATCGTTCAGTGACGGTTCGAAAACACGGTAGCCCTCTACTGGAATCTTCTCCCCGGCCATGGCATTCAAAAGGGGTAGCGTGTCCTCCATCATGTTCACATGCACATGCAGCATATCCTCGGCTATTTCAGCCCGAAGCCCTTTGTCCCGTATAAAGTGAAGCGCCTTTTCTCTCTGTCCGGGGGCTACATCCACAAGAATATGGCGGCGGTCATAGCTGCGTTTGTGCGCTGCGATGGAGGTATCCAGCACGATGCGGCCCTGGTTCAGGATGACGATGTTCTGGCAGAACTCCTCCACATAGTTCATTTGATGGCTGGAAAACAGCACGATCTTTCCCGCATCGAT
This sequence comes from Bacillota bacterium, assembly GCA_023415715.1. Classification (GTDB taxonomy): domain Bacteria; phylum Bacillota; class Clostridia; order Christensenellales; family Aristaeellaceae; genus JAEWAH01. The sequence continues at coordinate 4,500 of JAEZJP010000235.1, read as the reverse complement.
GCATTCTCTTACGATATCCTTAAGCAGCATGGCGTTTACCGGGTCCAGCCCGGAGAAGGGCTCATCCAGGATCACGATTTGAGGATCGCCCAGCATGGCCACAGCCAATTGTATCTTCTGCTGGTTGCCCTTGGAAAGCGTATCCACCTTCTTGTTGGCGTAATCGCTTAGCTCCATCCGGCCAAGCCACTTTTTCGCCTCATCCCGCGATTTTGCGGGATTCAGCCCGCGCAGCGTACCCAGATAGGTCAGTTGATCCAGGATCAAGCGCTTGGGATAAAGGCCACGTTCCTCCGGCAGGTAGCCGATGCGGTAATCACCCCTTTTAAAAGGCTTGCCGTCCAGCAATACCTGCCCGCCGTCGGGGGCAAACACATCCATCACAATGCGCAGCGTCGTGGTCTTGCCGGCGCCGTTCCGCCCTAAAAGCCCCACGGAACGCCCGCTTTCCACCGAAAAGCCGATGCCTTTGAGCACTTCCTTTTCGCCAAAGCGCTTTTCAAGCTGAATAAGCTCAAGCTTCATACCTTTTTGTCCTCCAAACTTCATTACCAATGATTCAGATGGATCTTCTTATCCACATCCACGGGATGCTGGCGAATTTGTGGCTGTCTCGCAGCGGGATAACCAAGCGCCAGATAGCAGGGAATTTCATACCCCTCAGGTACATTCAGCATAGACTTGAGGTAGCTTAATTCCTCATCAAATGGAATGCGGGTGACACCCATAATGCCTTCGCCGGCGGCGGCCAGCAGCATGTTCTCTATGCAGCACCAAATGGAGGCGAAGCCGTTGAGAGAAGATAGGCTGCCGGGTCTCAAAAGCGGCTCGTGCTGCCGGAAAAGCGGCAGGATCAAACAGCCCGCCTCCGTAAGCATTCTGTGCTGCTTGGGAATGGCATCGATGTACATGTTCCGCTGGCTGTCTTCCGCAAGACCCCAGCGGTCCACAATATCCACTGCCTCTTTCTGTTCCCTGTCACGTACCATTTGAATGGCATTGAGCCGTTCCTTCTTTTCGGGGAAAACAATGAACTCCCATTCCCGCATATGGTTGTTGGTGGGCGCCATGAGACCGGCTTCTATGATCCGCCGGAGCACGGCGGGTGTTATGGGCCGGTCTTCAAAGTCGCGCACCGTCCGGCGGGATGCTATTGCCTGATAGATATCCATACAGTAACCCTCCCTGTTCATACGTTGACATAGTACATAGGATCATAATGGTTGTCAATCGTATCCATCCGGAATGCGCACATTCACCGTCCGACCTATACAAAAGCAGGCATGGAAAAACAGGCGGTAGTATTGAACCGACTGTTTTATAACCGCACTTAATAAGCCATTTGTTTATTGCTCTCTAGCATGGGCCATGATTTCTTGGCAAACCTATTCAACTATGTTTAAGAGCCGTAGGGGCGATTTGTAAGTGCCCATCTGGCTCAATCGTCGCGGTGCTGCGCTCCGCTTGCTCCGCTCGTTTCGCCAGCCTCCTCCACACCGCCCATTTCCGCCACTGGCGGGGGCGGCGTTTCGGAGCCCGCCAAGTGGCATTCCTTACCGCAACATGCGGGCGATTACAAATCGCCCCTACTATAATGTAACATCTAAAGGCCGACAAAAGGGTAAAGGAATTTAAGCTTGATCCTGGCGTCGGAGGTAGTGAACTGCCAATCGATACTTTTTTGAGAGAGATTTCGCCTTGTGTGCCAAGCAGAGAGTTCATTGTTCAGAGCGTCAATGGAAGGGATGCGTCTTTCTGCAAGGCACTGCATGGTGAGAGCAGAGAGTTCGATTTCTGCAATGTTCAACCATGATCCATGTTTTGGAGTGTAGTGTATTTCGAGTCGTTGCGACAATCTGAACGCTTCTTCCGGTGGGAATACCTTGTATAGCGAAGATATGTTATGGGTGTTCAGGTTGTCCATAAGAAGTACAATTTTCTCCGCATGAGGATACTGCTGGTCAAGCCGCTTGATTTGCTCAGCCCAGTCTTCGCTTGTGCGTTGGGGAAGGGCAACAGATCTCCGCCAGCCGCCGAGTGGTTCAGTAAACATAAATATCGCACAAGAGCCTTTCCGCACATACTCACAGTCAAATTTTTCTTTGTGATTGGTTTTACTCATTGGTATAGGTGAGAAGATGTCGTCTTGGAGCTGGAATGGTTTTTCATCCATACAAACGACAGGGTAATTTGGATTGTATGGCCTCGTGTATACTGCTAATACATCCTCCATGTGAGATACGAATTCTGCATTCTGCTTTGGCGGGATACACCACATTTTCTTCAGGTGAGGCTTATATTTCGTTTTTTTAAAAGCCGGCTGACAGTCATTGGCGAAAGACTGTCAACATATGATAACTCTACGGACTTTTCCGCTAACAGCCGTACCGTCCATCTTGCACATCCTTTGGGCGGTTCACTACACGCCAACGCTATGATGTGTGCCTCAACCTCTCCTGTAACTTTCGGTTCTACCGGTGGTGTCTCTCTTTTCTTTCGCGTTAAAAACTCATCGACCGAACTTGCCAATAAAAAATCGTCCCTAATGTTGTAAATTGCTTGCCGTGACAAATCAACTTGATCGCTTATTCTCGTCAGGCGCAAATGATCTTTCTTGTTTGTACGATCAAGCGCCAAAATTACCTTTGCTCGCTTAACCAAATGTACACTATGTATACCATTCTTGGAAAAAGCCGTCAATGTCTTTCGCTGTTCTTCGCTTAACCAGATTTCTCTGCTTTCCATATGTTAACCTCCATACTTATTCTGTATGTAAGCTTAGCATATGAATCAAATTGTGTAAAGGTTTAGATGTTACATTATACTACGGCGTTGTTTGTTTATTGGCTTCTCTGACGGGGGTGAATTGCTTGGCAAATCCGTATGTCTTTTCCTGTACTAGAACCCCAGTTCCTTTTCCACCGCTTCCGTCAAGCCGGGGATGAAAAGCTCATGGGAGGGTGGTATACGCTGGATGCCGAACAGCAGCGTCGTGCGGCGGACGGGATCGATACGCATGGATACGCCCGCCAGGCCGTTCCAGCCAAAGGAACCTATACTCTCGTGGATAGACGACTGCTTGGGATCCATCATCACCCGCATCTGGAACCCATAGCCATAACCGTTTTCATCCGCCCAGGTACAGCCCAGGCGCTGCTCTGCCGTCAGTTGGTTTCTGGTCATTGTATCCACCGTTTCAGGCTTCAATATGCGAACGCCGTCCAGTTCTCCACGGTTTAGAAGCATCCTGGCAAAGCGGGCATAATCATCCACTGTGGAAAACAGGCCGCCGCCGCCGGACTCGAAACTGCCTTCCTCGATCATTTCCAGTTCCCGCTTCTTTGGCATGCGAACAAGGCCCTTCTTTCCGGGCGAATAGGTAGGAGCGATACGCCCAAGCTTTTCCTTGGGCACGCGGAAGCCTGTATCCACCATATGCAGCGGATCAAAGATTTTTTCTTTCATGTACGCGCCCAGCTCTTTGCCTGTGGCTGCAACGATCAGCGCACCAAGCACATCGGCGCTGAAACCATATTTCCACCGCTCACCCGGATGGAACAATAGGGGGCAGCCGGCCATCATGCGGATGACCTCCCTGGTACTGATGCGTTTTCCCAAAGCTTCCTGGGCTGCGATATGCCTTAAAGCCTTGCCGTAGTACCGTGTCACTTCCTTCAGTACCGGGTCTTCCTCCTTTCCATCAGCAGGATACGGTATGCCTGAAGTCATGGTCAGCAGATCAAATACGGTGATTTCGCGCTTTGCCGGTGTAAGTTCTGGCTTTCCATCCCGGATCACGCACACCTTGACATCCTTCCACTCGGGCAGGAACCTTGAGATAGGCATCTCCAGGGAGAAAACGCCTTCCTCCACAAGTGTCATCACCGCCGTGGCAGTCATGGGTTTTGTAGTGGAGTACATGCGAAGTATCGCATCCCGTGCAAACGGGCGCCGGGACTGAAGATCGGCCAGCCCGGCGCAGCGGAAAATCTCTTCCTTTCCATCCACTGTAACAAGGGCGGACACGCCTGCCGCCAATTTCTTGTCTACAAAAGATTTTAAAGTCTCAAATATGTAGTCCACCATACAAAGCGCCCCCTTTTTTGTATCCGACTGATTGCATGATACGTTAGATTCTTCCATCTGTCAACCGACAGGTTAGCACAAATGATAAAGCACACTTCTTTATCATTTGGCTTATATTTGTGGTACTTTATTGCAGGATTCGGTATAATAGAGCGCAGGTATTGACTTTATTTGGGGAGGCGTCTATGCCACAACCGCTGCTTACTACCAAACTGTTCATGCCCCACAGCGCAGCGCGCTTAATCCCCCGGGTCGCGCTTGTTTCAAGATGGCTGGAAGGCTATCAATCGGACTTAAGAGTGACGCTGATCTGCGCGCCCGCAGGATATGGCAAAACCACCCTCATGCTGGATTTGGTAAAGGCTTCATCTGCCGTGCCTGCCTGGTTGTCATTGGACGAAGGCGACAATGATC
>JAEZJP010000091.1 GCA_023415715.1 Bacillota bacterium | reverse complement strand
GCGCCACCAGCCGGGCCGCCTGCGGAAAGCTGTGCGTATGCCATAGCGAAAAGGAAGCGTTCGAAACCTTCCAGGACGGGGACATCCTCGTCATCTCACAGACAAGCAACGCGCTTTTGCCCCTGGTGCGAAAAGCCTCCGGCCTGGTGCTGGAGGAGGAAAATCCCAATGGCCACGGCGCGGTGGCCGGCATGAGCCTGGATATACCGGTAATCATCGGGGCAAAGGATGCCACACAGATTTTAAAAAGCGGCTCCGTTGTCACGCTGGACGCCATCCGCGGCGTGGTAAGCTATGATCCGGAAAAGAAGAATTAATAAACGGGGCTCAAGAAGCCGGAATTCGAATCCTTTCACCAAGATTAGTCATAGAGCTCTGAAAGCATTGAGCTTTCAATGCTAATAAGAACGTCGACAACAACCATCCCATCCGTGGACGGCAATGCGGTTGTTGAGGTACAATAATATTCAAATTCCCTGGCTGATGTCAAGCAATTGTTTCTCATTGACATATCCTCCGAGGCAGCCGACGCAAGTCACGCATGTGCCGCCAGTGATATTCCCAAAGAGGATTGACTGCTTGCAGTCATAACCATGATATATGCCATATGTAAAGCCTGCCAGAAAGGCATCTCCCGCTCCTGTTGAGTCAATGCATCGAATTCTGGACAGGGGCGGGACATACGTGAAGTCTCCGTTCTCGTACAGCAGGCAACCATCTTTATCCAGTTTGATGATAACATGATCAAGCCAGTGAGAAAGCTCTTCCGCAGCTTCCTGCATGGTTTCTTTGCCTGTGATTTTCAGCGCTTCTTTCCGATTGGGAAGATAATAATCCGCCAGTTCCAGTATTTCCCTCATGCTGGCAAGACTCATATGATCATGCCATCCGGCATCGTATACAAGAATTGCTCCGTCCCGTTTCAACCTGGGGTATACGGGAAGAAAATCTTCCTGCATCAGAACAATTTTGGCTCCGCGTGAACAATCATATACCTGCTCCATGGTCTCCTCTGTGATCTTTGGCGCATCGGTATAGGAAGCAAAGGTCCGATCACCCGGCGTGATCATCACGGTAGTGACATTCAGCGGAATGCTGCTGCCATGATACAAATTGGTGGGCGATATGCCATTGGACTGGAATTGTTCCTGCGCAAACCTTGAAAACAGATCATCTCCCAAAAACGTCTGGATGCAGCATGGAATTCCCAGCCTGGCCAGATTGATCAAAGTGGCGGGGATACCGCCGCCCAATTGAATGGAGAATCCCACTGAGAAGACTTCCTCCCCTTCGTTGGGAATGCGGGGCATACCGCTGTACAAGAGATCGACATTGGTGATTCCCACCCCCGAAACTTTCGTCATCTCTTTTCACTCCATTCTCCGGTGAAATCGAGATTCATTAGTATATACTGATCCGCCAGCGTACTGGCAAGCTTCCAGGAATTAACCAGGGGATGCATCATCAAGCTTTCTACCGCGGCCAAGCGGTCGCGATGAATAATCGCCTGAGCGCCAACACGTTCGTAATACTTCACCCTTCGTATCAGTTCCTGCTGGGCAGCGGGTATGGATGGGAAGCGGTGCGGCACATAGCCCTTAGGGGTGATGTCGCAGGTAAGCTCTACCGTGTCGTTATCTGACAGGAAATCCACAGCCCCCTGGTTGGGTACACAAATAATCATGCTTCCGGTTCTTCCGGATTGTTTGATCTCCATAAATTTCAATGCAACGCCGGCATACCCGCCGGAATCCCTGGCATAAATGTCAAAATCCCATAATGTATCACGTTTGATGCCGGTTTCGTTGACCATATAGTTGTTTTCACGCATTCCGTACCACTTCTTATAAATCTCAAGGCAGGCCTGAAAATCATTGTCAATGTCCATGCCTGCCAGATCCTTCAGCATGGCCCGGTTGATTTCATGGATGATATCTCCGCGCGTTTTCCCGGTCTTTAAAATGTTTTCGATGGCTTGGGTACGGTAGTAGAAATAATACAAATATTCATTGGGAACACAGCCGATGGATTTGACCAGCTCCTTTTCAAAAAAGCGGAGATCGGTTCTTTGGTAAGCATCGTCCCGGCTGATCAGATCCGGCATGATCTCGAGCCCGTTCATTTTGATGCTGTGGAACCAAGACAGATGATTAAGACCGAACAGTTCCCCCTGGATTTCTTCCCGATCCACTCCGTAGAGCCCGGCAAATTGATGCAGCATGCCGCTTGGCGCATCACAAATGCCGTAAGTGAAATCATAACCCATGTCCCTAAGTGCCTGGGAGACGATACCAACAGGGTTGGTGAAGTTGAAAACCTTCACATCAGGTTTTGCATGCTTGCGGATCAGTTCACAGTATTCCGCCAGGACCGGAATAGAGCGCATGGCGAAGGAGAACCCCGCGGCGCCGGTGGTTTCCTGGCCCAGCAGCTTAAGTTCAAGTGCTATATGTTCGTCACACGTCCGCATTTCATCACCGCCCACCCGTATGGTGGTGATGATATAGCTTGCACCGGACACTGCTTCCACGGCATCACAGGTCAGACGGAAATCCAGGGCCGGGTATATCAGCTTTGCCACATGCCTGGCCATACCGCCATATACGCGAAGCTTTTCCGGATCAATATCCATGAAAACCAGCTCCGTGATATGCAGCTCCTCTGCACGCCCAGCTATGCTCCGTGCCAGAAACATGGACCGGACTCCGCCGCCCCCGATGACCGTAAGTTTCATAGAATCCTCCTATGGCTGCCATCTTCCGTTAGTACATATCGACCGTTACTTCATTTGTTATAAAACGGTAACGGAAGCGGACAACTGTGTTATCCTTCCAGGTTGTAAAATATGCTTTGTTGGATGAACCACTGCGCGGATAATGATCGATGCTTAAAGTGGCGGATAACGTGCCATAGGTGGATATGGCAAAGTCATAGGTGCACGCATAAGGAATGACGACAGACAGAGTATAAGTGTTGTCACCAATGTAATACATTCTGGTTTCCGTGCTGCTGGAATCGTTTGCAACCGCGCCGACCTGCGGCTGAAAGCTGCCGTAGACGGAAACGAACTCCGGCAGCTTGACCCCGGTTTCCGGATCAAATACATTGTGCGCACCATAATCCATCAAATGAACGGGGTTCCCGGCAATTTTACGCAGGTATTCGAATTCCTCACTGTCCCAAAGGGCCTTTACCGTATCCTCCTGACTAAACCCCATAGGGCAGCCGGCGCTTTTCCTATTGATCTGATAATACTCCTGCTTTTCGGTTTTTCCATTGTCCGCGCGCTCTATCATAACGGCGGCACTGCCCAGCGTACGGCGGAATGGGATGGCAAAATAGGCATTGACGTTGTTCACGGCTGTCCATTTATATGTATATTCCAAAAAATGCCGCTGTCCTTTTTCGTCCTGATTTGCAAACCAGCCGATCTGATCGTAGCCCCACCAATCCATCTGAGCACGCTCAGTGTTGGACAGTTTTTGAAAGTCATCCACCACCTTACCGCCCCAGTTGTCATATTCCATCAGGTAGGGCATAACATCCGCTTCCCAGCCGCTTGGATTTTGGCCGCCCTCGCTAAAGCCTTCCCTTTTCAACACCAGGCGGTCTCCCGGACGGTCCGTCAGCGCAACACGCGTGAAGGGCATTGCGTGATAATCCAGCAGGAGCTTACCGTTTATATTGATCCCATGGGAATGAGCATCCATCAAAATCAGGTGGCGGCGCGCATGAAGGCTGGCAAAATCCCGGATCATGCCCATCAGCCGGCTCATGACCTTGTAGCCTTTGTCATCGGCGCAATACAGGTGGATCTGCCCCATGTGAAAGGCCTCATAGCCACAGAGGATATACCGGGTGGCACGGTAATAAAACCAGAACTGTGTTTCTGTTTGCGTAATGTCGGGCAGCGCACCGTCATTTCCCCAGTAAAGCCCTTTTAAAGGCTTCGGGAAACGCATGGCCTCGAAACGGAAGCATCTTTCCTCCGCCGGCAGGTTAAAGGCTTGAAACACATAGGCGGGTATAGGAAATCGTTCGACCGGGCGGTATACCGCCTCAAAAATACAGGCCTGAAGGATAACATCGGGGTCTATCTCATGAACCTGCCTGGCCATAGAATGGCTTTTTTCAAAATGCAGTTCATCGTCCGCCTCGGGCTCCCAGATGCCGGAAGCACGCCCGATAAACTTGACCTCCAGCCGTTTCAAGGCTCGCAGGTCATCATCAAGCGTCAAGGAATCTATCAGCCATGCGGCCGATACGGCACGCGACAGGTAGTTTTCCAGAACCTCTTTGGATATGACCGTGTCAAAAGAGTAATTTTTCATGCGAAGCTCCTTTTAAAAAAGCCGCCATGGAAGGCAGCTGAATTACCAGTTTTATTACGCTACCCCTTGATGGCGCCAATCATAACGCCCTTGGCAAAGTACTTTTGTATAAAGGGATAGACGCAGAGTATGGGGGTCATGGTAACCACAACGGCCGCCATTTTCAATGAATCGGAAGTGACCGTATTGGCGTTGGCTGCGATCAGCTTTCCGATGGTTGTAGTTTCTTCCGTGCTTGCCATGGCCTTGTTCAGCATCTGCTGGAGAACTGTCTGCACCGGCCACATTTTACTGCTTCGTTGATAGAAAGCACCTGAAAACCAATCGTTCCAGTGGTTTACTGCGCAATACAGTCCGATTACGGCGATGATGGGCTTGCTCAGCGGAAGTATAATATGGATATAACTGCGGAAATACCCGCATCCATCCAGTTTTGCAGATTCCTCCAGACTGTCAGGTATCGTATCATAAAAAGTACGGATCATGATCAGATAGTAAGCGCTGATGCTGCCTGGGATAATATAGATCCAGAAATTATTCACCAGATTCAGGCGGTTGTACTGTATATAAGTCGGAATCAGGCCTCCGCTGAAAAGCATGGTCACGGCAATTGCCAGGGTAAAGAAGTTACGGCCGGGGAGTGTTTTCACTTTCAGCACGAAGGCAGACATGGTCATCAGAACAAGGCTGAGAAGCGTTCCCAGAACCGTGCGGGCAATAGTGATCTTGTAGGCGTTGATGATCTGGCTGTCCTTGAATACTTCGGCAAAGTTTTGAAGCGTCACTAATCGCGGCCAAAAGTAGATGCCGCCCCGGGCAGCATCCTTGCCGTCATTGAAAGCCAGCGAAAAGATGTTGATAAAGGGCAGAACAATACTAAAGCAAAACAGGACGATAATGATGCCGATTGCCCATTGAAAAAGTTTATCACCAAAGCCTTGCATGACCCGGTTTGACTTCCCAATCTGTTTGGCCTGGCTATTCATGATGCATGACACCTTTCATGGAACAGCTATAAACGCTCTTTTTTGATGGCATCCCCGGGAAAGTGGTGCTTCACTTTCCCGGGAAAGCCTACTAATCATTAATAGAACATGATCGTGGAAGGATTCTCCTTGTACTTTTCTTCCACCAATGCCTCAAACTTCTCGATGCCGGCTGCCTTCAGCTGGGCGCGGAAGCCTTCCACAATGGATTGCACCTTTTCCAAGTCGGTGGCGAACACGGCCTGGACAAACATCTCGTCATAATCCAGCAGGCTCATGGCTGTATTTACATCTTCCAGCTCGGTCATGTAGGCGCTGGCATTCAGACCGCTGACCAGGCGGTACTCGCGGGGATATTCGGTGGCCAGTTCCACAGAGCGGGCGAATATGGAGCCTGCTCCAGCGCCTGGACGAACTTCCGCGAAATAGGCTTGGTTCTGCATATCGGTCAGCAGATAAGTAAGACCATAAACACCGCTGCCGTCAAAGGCGGCGCCATAGGTATTCCGCAGCGTCTTCTGGTCGCCATTGCGCATGGCGTTCAGAACTTCTTCTTTCAGCACGGGTTTGCCGTCCACCATGTCATAGGAAACGCCTTCCACTCCGTATTGGCACAGCAGCTGGCCTTCGTAGCTGGACAGGTAATCCATCAGCTTGACTATCTCTTCTGGATTCTTGGTGGTGGCAGGAATGGCCCACTGGCCGTAGCCGCCCTTGCCGGTGGTGACCTTCTGTGTGCTGCCGGTGTGGTCCGCAATGGGCCCCAGGGGGATCCAGTCATCGGACCCGTAGATCAGATCGATGTAGCTGTGGATGTCGCCGATAATGGCAACGCTTTTATTTTCGCACAGCTCCTTGGCACGGGTTTCATCCATGGTGAAGAATTCTTTGTGCATCAGGCCTTCGGCCAACAGCTTCCGGATGTACTCAATTTTTGTGTAAACATGCTCCGTTTCGGCTTCATGAAGTACCTTGCCTTCGGGGGTCATGTTGTAGTCGCCCGAAACGCCCCAGGTCAGATCGTTGATGATGTAATCCAGCGCGTCGGCAGAGCCACCCCAATACTTGGGTCCCAAGGGCGTAACCACATTGCCGTTTACATCTTTATAGCCCTTTTCCGCGATCTTCACAAGCAGCTCATACAGCGCCTGGGAAGAGTTGACCTTGGTCACATCGATGCCCAAATCTTCCGCGATGGAACGCTGGATGTACATGCCGCCAAGATATTCCTTCTGAGGATCCCACACGGTGGATGTATCGACAGCGTCGATAGCCAGGTGCATGAAATAGGCAGCCCCGTTGAAATCGCTGCGCCAGGTGATGTTGGAGTAGGTATCGGCCGGCAGATAATTCTTGTCCATGTACTTGCTGTACACCTTGGTGTTTGCAAAATAAGGAGCAAGATCCGTGAACATGCCCTCCGTTGCGGCCTTGTACAGGATCGGGAATTCCGGGCGGGTGGAGTTGTTCAGGTAACTGACGATCATATCGGGCAGGTTTCCGGTGCTTAGCTGCGCCGCCATGACATAGCGGTCCTTTTCGCCGGGGGTGTACAGAAACTCGATCTTCATGCCTGTACGGCGCGCCAGCTCCTGCATGACGGGCGTATTCAACTGGTCATCGGGAAGAGAGTAACCAATGTCATCGACATAGGCCTGGATCTGGATCACGCGGTCGGCAATCCAAGTATCAGGCTTTTCGTCAGCCAGCGCCGAGCCGGCTAAGCCCAGCAGCATTACCGCTGCAAGCAAGAGGGACAGGGACTTCTTCATTCTGAACTTCCTCCTTTTGAATTATCATAACCCCATCCAACAATGCAATGGATGGAGAAATGGCCATATCACCAAATGCCGACTTCAGTGACTTTCTTGGACAGCTTATTGAAGCCAAGGACCAGAATAAGACCTACAACGCCCTGGATCAGGCCGATAGCCGTTGCATAACCATACTGGCCATTTGACATGCCCACGCGCACCACATAAGTGTCCAGCGTGTCCGCC
>JAEZJP010000080.1 GCA_023415715.1 Bacillota bacterium | reverse complement strand
GGGGTATCTGGATGACGTCATTTTGCTGCCTGCGCTGGTTGCGCTGACGGTGAAGCTGATCCCGGAACCGGTCATGGCGGAATGCCGGGCGCAGGCTGAATCGCTGTGGAAAAACGGCAAACCAAAGCGCTGGTATTATGCCGTGCCTATTGTGGTTATCTGGCTTGTGGTGCTCTTTTTGGTGATAAGGCTTGTTTTGAATGCTTTCAAATGAGCCCGGACATTCGTTCAAAAAGCTTGCCGCACAAAAATTCCAGATTTTAGACGCATATCGCACCATGATCCTGGACAACCTTAAAGCATCGGCGTGAAATGAATAGCCACGCCGTCCCTTCCAGTGGGGAGCTTCTTCGGAAGCAGCAAAAATTCACTGGAGTTGCCTGGTTGGGGCATACAATACCAACTGCTATTCGCTGCAGTGGGTCGTAGTCGAAAGGCTAAGGCCCATTGCTATTTGGCGACTGATCTGATGCAGAACCGATTTATACTGCTCCAAAACATAATTGCATCGATGGATCCGGCGTAGGGCGGGGGCTTGCTCCCGCCGCATGTGACGGTTCCAGGTCTACTCTGGCCTTTGTACAGAGGTATAAGAAACGACGGCGGGAGCAAGCCCCCGCCCTACGCTCGCTATGTGGGGATAGAAAAAATAACATAAATAATGCAGATTTGAAGCACTAAAGTTTTGTTTTGTATAATTCATCTCGGCAGATCATCCATTACTGCCGTCAGTTGTTCCATGATACCGGGGTAAGCGTTCTGCCACCAGGCATAAAGCTCATCCGGGTTCATTTTGTCCAGGCGCACGCTATTTTCAGGGAGGGCGGGCATTGCTTCCGGCTCTCCGGAGGAAGCGGTATAGGCGACGGTGCACGTAGGCGTATTGCCGGGAAGGTAATACAGATCAAAAGTGCCATCGGCTGATGCGTCTATGCCGCTCAATGCGCATTTTTCACTGCAAACCAATGTAGCGCCAAAATACGGGCGGGCGTTGATTTGCAGACTCCAGTCTTTTTGGGTGGATTGGGCGGATGTTACGGTCTGACCCGTAAAGGCAAGCCCAAGGCCGCCCAAAACAGTTCCCGACCCTTTTATGGTTATCGAGAACCGCCACTGGCAGGAGGTGATGACATCATCCCCCTTCGTTACAGGCGCGATATCCTTTACGGTGACAGAAACCGATAAGCTGTCTGCCTCCGGCGCGATCATGCCAAACATCGTCGATGTATTATCCGCCTCCTGGGCTTCTTCCGGCGCAATGTTCAGGCTGTACTGTGTCGTTACGCCATCCGCCTGGGTTTGTACGTATTGCCTGGCTGCGAGGACGGTGCCGGAAAATCGGGCCTTGAGCTCCGATGCCTTCATGACTCCGCCTTCGTCCAGCCAGGTGGTGATGGTGGCGGGCTCCTTCATGGCGGGGCCGGCCACCTGAAGGAATGATTCCGGCAGTGCAAGAATCGCCTGGCGGATCTTTTCTTCGGAGGCGGCAGCGCCGCCGGCCAGAGGGGTAGCGGCAACGGCAAGGATCCTGTCCAGATTCACGTCTTGTGAGGCCCAACCGGTGATGATCGAAAGGAAAGAGCTTAACCTGTCCGCGGAAAGGGAGTATACGGTCTGTGTGGCAGCGGTATCGTGCTTGTCGCTTTCAAAGGTACCGGTGGTGATTTTGGCGTCGGAGCCAAGCTCACTAAACCATGCACTTAAGGGCGCAAGCAGGTCCGCCTGCAGGCTTTGGGGATCGAATGCCAGAAGATGCTCATACTCCTCCCGGGGGAAGGAAAGCGCCTGGTCTTGAAGCAGGCTGCTGAATATATGGAACTCATCTGCTTCCTTAAAAAGCGTCAGGGAAATGGAAGGTTTGTCCTTTAAAAACAGTTCGATACGGTGAAGCGCCTCATCGCCTTGCTTCTGCCGGAAGGCTTCCACCCGCAGGGCCTTGAGCAGATCGGAGACCGTTGCCATGGAAGGGTCCTTGTCAAGCGCCTGCCCTGGGATGAAGGTGAATGTGGCCTTCACACCGCGCCCGGCTTCATAAGCCTTTTCAAGGAACGATGCAGGGGCCCCTTCCCCCAGGCATAGGATAGGCAAGGCAAACAGCGCCAGCGCCAGAACAAACGCGGCAATTTTTCGGGCATTCATAGGCAGCTCCTTTCTTTTTCCCGTAGCGCAAACAACTTGGAAGCCTATATAAATATATATGTAATTTCTTTTCCTGTTATCCAATTCCTGTTTGGATTTCATAAAAATGTGTGCCAAAAAATAAACCAAGACTTTCTGTTCTATTTCCTTTACAATGATCATATTCTAGTATTTTGCGTTGTTTGTTTGTTGTCCGCGCTCATCTGTTGCCCTGGCCGGTGGTATGCATCCTTCCTTGGCAGCCGGCACAAATAAAGCTGCTTCAACCGGGTTCGTATGCCGAAAATGATTGACGAAATCATGTTTCAGGTATACCCTGTTGGCATGTTTATACCATATGCTGTTTTTATGGGGGCTGTGGGATGAAGCTGTTTCCGGGCACGCACAAGCCAAAGCTTGGCGCTGTCGATTTTTTCAAGTATATCGGCCCCGGCCTGTTGGTAACGGTGGGGTTTATTGATCCGGGCAACTGGGCATCCAACATTGCGGCAGGTTCTGGGTTTGGCTATATCCTTTTGTGGATGGTCACGCTTTCTACCATTATGCTGATTGTTTTGCAGCACAACGCGGCGCACCTGGGCATTGTCACAGGCAAGTGCCTTTCCGAAGCCGCCACGGAAAACATGAAGCCCCTGATCAAAAACATGATTCTGGGTTCCGCGGTGCTGGCGGCCATATCCACCGCCACTGCGGAAATTCTTGGCGGCGCCATTGCGCTGAACATGCTGTTCCGCCTGCCGCTGAAGATAGGCGCCGTGCTGGTGCTGGCGGTGGTGCTGTTTTTGCAGTTTTCCAACTCGTACAAAAAAATCGAGAAGATCATCATTGGGTTTGTTTCGTTGATCGGTCTTTCCTTCATTTTTGAAATAGCTATTGTGCACATCAACTGGGGCGAAGCGCTTGCCGGCTGGGTTACCCCTTCCTTCCCGCCCAATTCCATGCCCATTATCATGAGCGTGCTTGGCGCGGTGGTCATGCCCCATAATCTGTTTTTGCATTCGGAGATCATACAAAGCCGCCAGTGGAACCTGGAGGATGAAAAGATCATCCATAAGCAGCTGAAATACGAGTTCGGGGATACGCTGCTTTCCATGATCATCGGCTGGGCCATCAACAGCGCCATGATCCTGATGGCTGCGGCAACTTTTTTTGTAAGCTATACACCGGTCAGCGATCTGAGCCAGGCGGAGGTGCTGCTGCGGCCGCTGATGGGTAATGCCGCATCCCTTGTTTTTGCCATTGCTCTTTTGTTTGCCGGCCTCTCCTCCAGCATTACCGCCGGCATGGCCGGCGGCAGCATCTTCGCAGGTATCTTTTCCGAGCCGTATGATATCAAGGACAGCCATACAAAAATGGGCGTGCTGATCACCATGATCCCGGCCGCACTGGTGATTTTTGTGATTACCGCTCCCTTTCAGGGGCTTTTGTACTCCCAGATGCTTTTAAGCATCCAGCTGCCTATTACCATTTTCACGCAGATTTACCTGACCTCATCGAAGAAGGTCATGGGGAAGTTCGCCAACTCCAGGCTGGATAAAATACTGCTTTTCACCATCGGCGCGATCGTAACGGGCCTGAATATCGTGCTGTTGATAAGCTCGCTTTGATGATAGCTTTTAAGTGGCGGATTGCATTTGCCCAGACAGAATATTTTTCCGTTCCGATCCCTGTACGGTAGGTATATCTGAATAATTTGCCCTTCAAGGAGGCCGCAATGGCAAGAGTCTACGCCCCCGGCTGTGCGCTGATGATGTACAAGCCGCATCTGGCCCGCAGGATCACCGCATACCTTAACGAAACCGGAGAAGCCATACCTGAGCATCACATATGCTGCCATCATGACCCGTGCCTTGCGCCTGGCACCCAGGTGATCAATGTATGCGCGGGGTGCGACCGGCGGTTCCGTTCGCTTTACGAGGGCGTTTCAACTATATCCCTGTGGGAAGTGCTGGCGAAAAGCGATACCTTTCCTTTACCCGACTATCACGGGCAATGCATGGCCATACATGACGCGTGCCCCACACGCACGGAAAAAAGGGTGCACGACGCCGTGCGAACACTGCTAAACCGCATGAACATCAAAGTGATGGAGCCGGAACATACCCGGGAAAAATCAGTATGCTGCGGAGACAGCTTTTACGGCGCGCTGCCGGTGGATGAAGTAAAAGACCGTATGCGCAGGCGGGCCGGAGAAATGATCTGTGAGGATGTGGCGGTGTACTGCGTATCCTGCATCAAGGCCATGCATATAGGAGGAAAAAGGCCCCATTATCTGGTGGATTTACTGTTTGGGGAGGATACGGATATCGGAATATTTGAGCCGGATGAATGGCATGTGGAATTGAAAGCGTACATTGATGCGCATTAATAGGGTGATTCGTGCCTGCGGGCACGACCAGGGCTTTCCGATCGCCCTGGACCTTCGGATGCATGGCATGCGGAATTGAAAGCGTACATCGATGCGCATTAATAGGGGGGTCGTGCTGCGGGCACGACCAGGGCTTTCCTACCCATCTGGCTCAATCGTCGCTCTTCTCGCTGTCGCTCGCAACCCCGGCGGTCTCAATTGTCGCGCTGCTGCGCTGCCGCTTGCATCGCTCTGTTTCGACCGCTTCCTCCGCCCGGCTTATTGCCGCCACCGGCGGCAGCCTGGCTACGGAACCCGTTTCGCCAGGCTCCTCCCCCGACGGCTCAATCGGCGCGCTGCTTCGCTACCGCTTGCATCGCTTGTTTCACCGTTTCCTACGCCTCACTTCATCCGCCACCGGCGGCGTTCGGCTTCGGAACCTCGCTTCATCCCTCCATCTGGCTCAATCGGCGCGCTGACTCACTGCCGCTCGCATCGCTTGTTTCGCCAGTCTCCTTCGCCCCTCCCTTATCCGCCACAGGCGGGGTCGGGGTTACGGAGCCACAGGCGGCGCTTCGGCTTCGGAGCCCTGGACCTTCGGAAAGCCAGATATTTCGCGGCTTTTCCGCCTTTCTGAATGAGTATGTGGAAACTAACACATACGCTTAACAATTTGTTTACCGAAAAATATTCTTTTCTGCAAATGTTCCCATTGACAAGCGGGCAACATCATGGTATTTTATAGTTCGTTTCAGGATATGCATTCAATGCATTTTGACTGAAAAAAACAAGACCGCCCCACAGAAATACCCCGGGGTGAATAGGCCATACGGACAGCCGGGTCTTAAGCCGATTGGCAACTTTTGTTGCCTTATTGATGGAGTGGAACCGTTTGAAAAAAACGGCGTAAGCTCAATTTATAAGTTGGTTCCTTTATAACCATTATGCCCTGCGGCATAACCACTTGTGAATAGTCAATAAGAGTATTAAAAGTGTAAGGCTATATAGACTCTGAGTATGCTGTACGTTATGATATGGGCGAAAAGCGCCCATTGAGCCGGCAGTTTGCGTATGACGCACGAGAATCCGCTGCAGAAAGCATCGGTATTCCCGTGCGTTTTTCATTATGTAATGAATCGAAAGGAGGTGGACGCCATGAGCCAGGATAAGATGAAGCTGTATGGGTTTAACAACCTGACCAAGGCGCTTAGCTTCAATATTTATGATGTGTGCTATGCCAAAACGCCCAGGGAGCAGCGGGACTATATCGCCTATATCAACACGCAGTACAATTCCGATCGGCTTACCGAGATCCTTAGCAAGCTGACCGAAATGATCGGCGCCCATGTGCTGAGCATTTCCACCCAGGATTACGAGCCTCAGGGGTCCAGCGTCACCTTCCTCATAGCCGAGGAATCGATGCTCTCCCGCATGGAATCTGACACGGTAGTGGCGCACCTGGACAAAAGCCATGTGACGGTGCACACGTATCCCGAGTTCCATCCCGAAACGGCCATCGCCACCTTCCGGGTGGATATTGATGTGGCCACTTGCGGGGAGATCACGCCGCTGTCTACACTGGATTATTTGATCGGCAGCTTTGATTCCGACATCATCACCATGGATTACAGGGTGCGTGGGTTCACCAGGGACCTTTCCGGCAAGAAAATTTTCATTGATCATGACATCACATCCATACAGGACTATATTGATAAAAAAACGCTGGAGCGCTATGACGCCATTGATGTGAACGTGTATCAGGCGAACCTGTTCCACACCAAAATGATGGTGAAGGAAGTCGACCTGCAGCATTACCTGTTCAACACCGACATCTA
>JAEZJP010000168.1 GCA_023415715.1 Bacillota bacterium | reverse complement strand
GGGCCGGAACGACTCCGAGCAGTTGGCCATACTTAACGAATTGCGCGTGCTTCTGAATCGCACCCATGCTGATTTTGCCAATGAGGATTACGGCATTGGCGATATGATGAAGCTTTGCCGCAATGATTTCATGCGTTCCTTGCTGTCCGGCAGCGTTTCGGACAGCAGGGAGGTCCTGTCAAAAACGAAACTGCTTCGTTTCAGCATTGACGTGGACAAGCCCTGTGTGCTGCTGGATATGGAATTGCCCCAGGGCGACGAATACCTGGCGGGCCGATGGCATTACGGCAGCGAGCGGTTGGAAGTGGCCCTGAGAAACTTTTTTGGAACGGAAACGGATGGTCTTTCCTTCCATGTAGCCGTAATCACGCCTCAATTGCTGCGCATGCTGGCATGCCCCCTGGAAGGGCATGGTGATAAGGAAGGGGAAGAATCCCTCACCGGCCTGGTGGAAAACCATGTGCGGGATGCCATTGGGCAAATCGGCGAATACCTTGCGCTGGAAGTTCGCATGAAAGGCACGCGCGTTCTGAAAAACATCACTGCATTGGCCGCACAGCCATAGAATAGTACAAAAGCCTTTTGACCATTGGAGGTAGCTATGGGATTTTTCAAGAATATCATCAAAGGACAGCTCATTGACGTCATTGAATGGATCGACGAATCCAGAGATGTGATGGTACACCGCTATGACATGAACGGCAAGGATATCATGATGGGCGCGCAGCTGACCGTTCGTGAGAGCCAGGTGGCTGTCTTCATGAACGAAGGGCAGATTGCCGATGTGTATAATCCGGGCCGTCATGAACTGACCACCGCCAACATGCCCATCATGACTGCCTTGAAAAGCTGGAAATTCGGCTTCAATTCCCCTTTCAAGGCAGATGTTTTCTTCGTGAACACACGCCAGTTCCTGGACATGAAATGGGGGACTGCCAATCCAGTCATGATGCGCGATTCCGAGTTCGGCGTGATCCGCCTGCGGGCTTTCGGTATCTATTCCTTCCGGGTGAAGGACCCTGTTGTATTCCTGAAGGAAGTATTCGGCACCAACAGCCTGTTTACGGTAGATGGCGTAGAAGGGCAATTGAAGCGGGTCATGGTATCTTCTCTGAGCGATGCCATTGCGGAAAGCAAAATTCCGGCCCTGGACCTGGCGGCCAACTATGACGAATTAGGAAATCTTGCGATGAATGCTTTGCAGCCCAAGGCACAGGCCATGGGTCTTGAGCTTACATCCTTTGTGGTTGAGAATATCAGCCTGCCTGAAGAAGTGGAAAAGACCATGGACAGGCGCACCTCCATGGGTGTGCTTGGCGACATGGGCAGGTACACCCAGTATCAGGCGGCGGAAGCCATGCGGGAAGCTGCCAATAACCCGGGCGGCGGTTCCATGGCCGGCATGGGTGTAGGCATGGGCGCAGGGGCTATGATGGGGCAAATGTTCACACAGTCTATGCATCAGGCTTCGCAGCCTGTTCCCCAGCAGCAGGTCCAGCCCTCAAATAATGTTTGCATCCGTTGCGGTGCGGCTATCGCACCCAATGCCAAGTTCTGTCCGGAGTGCGGCGCCAGCCAGGCTGCGCCCAAATGCGTAAGCTGCGGCGCGATGCTGCCACCCGGAACAAAATTCTGCCCGGAATGCGGGGCAAAGCAATAATCAAATCAAAACCACCGGCAAAGCCGGTGGTTTTGATTTGAGTTTCACATTTATGGGCTGAATGTATTTTTTTCCACGCGGTGAAGATGGCTTCGCATCGCAGCGATCGCAGCCTTTAGATCCCGGTTGCGGATGGCTTCCGCAATTTTCACATGCTCCTGAATCATGATTTGCAATGCCTTTGGATTGTTGGTAAGCAAGATATCCTTTTCCCGGATGGTGTCGTAATACAGGTCAATAAAGGCGCAGAACAAAGGATTCCCCGAAATTTCCGCCAGACGGTAGTGAAAGTAATAATCCGGTCTGCGCTCCGAGGATGACAAGGGAGTATCCAGCAGATTAAAAAGACTGTTGATGTCTTTCTGGGATGCCGTTCTAATCACACTGCGGATAGAGCGGCATTCCACAGCTTCCCGGAATTCGATCAGACTCTTGTGCTCACAGGAGCGTACCAATGCCATAAAGGAGTTGCCTGTTTCATTTCCGCTGGTGTTTTGTACGACTGTGCCGGAACGCGGTGCCCGGCTGATATAGCCCTGCATTTGAAGAATCGTCAATGCCTCGCGGAGTATGCCACGGCTGACGCCCAATTGCGCCGCCAATTCCGATTCGCTTGGAAGCCTCGTGCCTACCGGAAGCTCCCCGGCACGTATGCGCTGCACAAGCTGCTGAACGGCCTTGTCGGAAAGACGGTCATTCCTTATACGGTGGAATCCTTCCATACTGCACCTCTTTATGAATCATCCAATTGTAGAACAATTCATCTTCTCTATATCCTACCATGTAAATATAAAAGCCGCAAGAATTTTCTTGCGGCACAGATATAAGATGCTCCCGATTCTTTTTCATATAGTTTCTGGAGGGTACAGTACTTTTATTTGCGGTTCAGGATCGTGCAATGGATGCCTGCCAGCACATCCAGAGCTTTTTCATGCATGGAATCGTCAAAGCTGGCGGAGCAAGCCGCGTCGATGATAATATCCGCATCGGGCTTTGCCGTTTTGGCGATGACAGCGTTGGCAAGAACACACATATTTGTGACCAATCCGCAAAGCTCAATGGAATCATAATCATGATTCTTCAGGTAATCCATCAAACCCGTAGAGCCGAAAGTCGGTTTTTCAAACACAATATCCTTGGGGCTTCTTAAAGATGCAACCTTGCCGAAGAGCTGCCAGCCCTCCGAACTGCGGGAACAATGTGGGACTGGCAGTTTTTTTCCTTCCATCGTTTCAAGATAATCCCCGCCATGGGTATCCAGCGTGAAAACAATATCGTTTCCCGCGTTGCGGTAAGTGGCAATCTTCCTTAAGATAGGCTCCTCCAGCGTTTCCGCCTTGGGAAAACCGAGGCTCCCTACGACAAAATCATTTTGATAGTCGACTACAATCAGCAGTTTTTTCATAAAAGATTCCTTCCTTCAGGATTGGTTTGATCATCCACAAGCATCCTGGCCGCATCCTGCATCAGCCGCTCAAAGCTGGGTACATCCACCTCATTGGCGCAAAGGCAAAGCACAAACGGCTCCTTTGCAAACACGATCCCTACGTCATGGGTGATGCCGTCGTCCTCGCCGGTTTTGTGTGCCACACGGATGCCGCGGCTGTGCAGATAAAACGGAATCTTGCCGCCACCTAACTGTTGGCAGGATAAAATGTGCAGCATCTTTCTGCTGGCCTCGGAAGAAATAGCTTCCTCCTTATATATCTTCTCCAGCAACCGCCCCATATCCCCGGCGGTGATGTAATTTTGTATTCCCAGGCGGGATAGCTCCGGCTCAAACAGGCGGCGGTTCAGCCTGCAATTTTGGGCGCCCAGCGTGTACAGCGTTTCATTAATGCTGTCCAGGCCCAGAAAATCGATCAACAGGTTGGTGGCTGTATTGTCGCTGACGATGATCATTAGTGTTACAAGGTCCTTAAGTGTTACCTCCATACCGTTGCGCAGATAACTCAGTACACCGCAGGAAGGCAGCTTATGGGAAGCCTCAATGTAGAATTTGGCATCCTCGGTAGTTTCGCCATCTCTTAACTGCCTGAATGATTCCGCCATAATAGGCAGTTTGATCACGCTTGCGGCTATCAGGGGAAGATCGTGCTGATAGGAGAAGGTTACGCCGGTGATCAGGTTTTTATAATATATGCTTGCTTGACCTTCGACACGGGCCAACGCGTCCAATATAAATTCCCTTACCTCGGGCAAAGATTGCACCCCGCTTTCAGACAGCTGTTCCCACACATTATATCTCCCTCTTTGGTAAAATTGCAAGGCGCGAATGGTGTCGATTCGTCGCTTTTTTCGGTTGCATCCAACGTGATTTCGTGCTATGCTATGCACTGTTGTGCATAAATTCCCATACTTAAGGAAAGAAGTCGTTTCGGATGATACCTGCTTTTTTTGCCAGTCTGAAACAGTACTCCCGGGATAAGTTTATTAAGGATCTGACCGCCGGAGCTATCGTGGGCATTATCGCGCTTCCCCTTTCCATTGCGCTGGGCATAGCGTCCGGCGTATCTCCGGAAAAGGGACTGGTGACCGCCATTGTGGGCGGATTTCTTGTATCACTGCTGGGCGGCTGCAATGTGCAAATAGGCGGACCAACCGGCGCTTTTGTGGTTATTGTCGCCGGAGTGATGGCACGCCATGGTATAGACGGCCTTATTATGGCTACGATGATGGCAGGCGTGGTACTGGTTCTGGCAGGCGTACTGCGGTTTGGGAAACTTTTGGAGTTTATCCCTTACCCCGTAATATCCGGCTTCACAAGTGGTATTGCCGTCGTTATTTTCTCCACCCAGGTGGGTGATTTTCTGGGTCTGAAAACGGGAAATGTGCCCGCAGAGTTTTTACATAAATGGGGAGCCTATTTCCATGCAATTTCCACCGTTTCCTGGCAAACGGTGCTGATAGGCGCTTTTACTCTGGCCGTTATTTTATTGTGGCCGAAAATAAACCGGCGCATCCCGGGAACGTTGATTGCCATTCTGGCCGCAACCTTTATTGCTTTTTTTCTCCCTCAAGCGGACACCATTGGCTCCAGATTTACTGAGATCTCCGCCACGTTCCCTGCGCCTGTATTTCCGGCATGGTCGCTTTCGAAGGCTATTGCGCTGTTGCCAACAGCATTGACGATTGCTTTCCTGGCGGGCGTGGAATCGCTTCTCTCCGCCACGGTGGCCGATGGTATGACCGGCATGCACCATGATTCGAACATGGAACTGGTGGGCCAGGGTATGGCAAACATCGGTTCCGCCCTCTTTGGCGGTATCCCCGTGACCGGAGCGCTGGCCCGCACTGCCGCCAATATCAAAAACGGCGGACGGTCGCCCTTGTCGGGAATCATACATTCCGTAGCACTGCTTTTGATCCTTTTAGTCGGCATGCCCTATGTGAAGTACGTTCCTATGGCAGCATTGGCCGCGGTATTGATGATGGTTGCCTATAACATGGGGGAATGGGAATACTTTAGGGAAATGAAGCACCTTCCCAAAAGTGACTGCGCTGTTTTCCTCACTGCGTTTTGCCTGACAGTCGTGCTGGATCTGGTGATGGCCATTGGCGCCGCGCTTATACTTGCTGCCGTGCTTGTGCTGATCCGCTTAAAAAACATGGTGGCCATGCAGGCGGAGAATGTAGAAGACGGTGTGATGCGTATGAAGGTTAATGGCCCGCTGTTTTTTGTGGCGGCCCAGAAGCTTAGGGAAATGCCTCAAAGAGAACGGGATGAATTGAATACATTGCTGCTGGATTTGCAGGGCGTTCCCTTCATGGATGCATCGGCCCTGAAGGCGCTGGTTGCCTTGAAGGAAAGTGCCGGCAGGCAGGGAATTAAACTTCGATTGGAAAACCTGCAGTCGCAGCCTCATACCCTGCTAAAACGAAATGGCTTTGAACTAGCGTAATCATAAGGCGTCCATTCATCATGGACGTCTTTTTTATCGGTTTTCACCGAGAAAAAACGCTTTTCATTTTTTATATATATCACCTTGCAAACCGGTCGGAATTCTTGTACACTAGCATATAGTTGTTTGATATCCAAGAGAAGAAGGGTAAGACTTGAAATACGTTTTCTTTTATTTGCGCCCTTATGTTCCCAAAATGCTGGTCGGATTCCTTATCAAATTCACCGGCACCATAATGGACCTGTGCCTGCCTTGGATATTGGCTTATGTGATTGACAAAGTGATCCCAATAGGGAAGATCGGTCCTGTAATCTGGTGGGGCGTGGTAATGCTCGTCTGCTCCGTGGTGGCGGTGGTAACCAATATTCTGGCAAACCGCATGGCCGCCGCCGTAGCCAGGGATACGACTCGCCGCATACGGTATGATCTTTTCAGCAAGGTGGCCTATCTTACAAACCGGCAGGTGGATCAATTCACCATTCCATCCCTCATTTCACGCATGACATCCGATACATACAACATCCATCAGATGGTGGGCATGATGCAGCGGATCGGCATTCGCGCTCCCATATTGCTTATCGGTGGTATTATGGTCACGCTTACGCTTGACCCTATGCTGACGCTGGTGCTCGTTTCCGTACTGCCTTTTATTACGCTTATTACCGTTCTTGTTTCCCGCAAGGGCGTGCCCATGTTTCGCGTTTCCCAGGAGATGCTGGATAATATGGTCCGGGTGGTCCTTTAAAACCATCCCGCCT
>JAEZJP010000085.1 GCA_023415715.1 Bacillota bacterium | reverse complement strand
CCCGCCGCAAGAGGCCTCCTTCGGCCCATGCCTATTATGGCTATGGCCGCGGTGCTCGTCGTGCTGGTAGCTGCAGGTTCTCTGCTGGCGCCCGGCGCACTGGCCCCGAGTACTTCTCCCAATGGTGATAACGATGTGTTTGACAGTCTTCCCGCCGGTCAGACCACCGTTAACAGCCTTCCCGCCGGTCAGACTACCGTTATGCCCTTCAGGGCCCGCGCTTTGCTGGACGTGCCTCCCGGGAGCATTTCATTAACCTCCGGCAGCAATGCACCCGAATACCGCAGTATTTGGGAAAAGGGCGGCGGCGGCAATTTTCCGCTCATCGGTGTGAACGGCAAGTATTACCGCCTGATGCGCAACCCCTCCAGCATTCCTCAAAGCCTGGTGGGCGGAAGCATCGGCCAGATATCCGAATATACGGACGAGCCTGCCCTTGCCGATCCGAACCAGATCGTCAGCAATGCCGTGAACCAGGGCGAAACGGTATACGCAGTGGGTGGCATGGGTGAAGCGCTTATAGCTGCCAGCGTGAACGGAGAAATGCGTGTGTTCCAGCGTGTATCCTTCGCCAACAATGCCATCCTTGGCTGGGAATCGCTGAGCGATACGCTGGGCATCAGCGGCAAGGTGATCGCCATGGAGCTTACGGATGTAGGCACCGTCAGCGACGAATCCAAAGCCGCGGAACTGGCCGACATCCTTTTAAGCAATGCTTCCTTTGTAGACACCGCCGGCAGCCAAAACGGCAACCGTTCGCTTTTGATCCAGCTTAGCAACGGCCTGTTCGTGCAGATGTTTGTCAAGAACGATACGCTTTCTGCCTGCGGCTCCTGGTCCTGTCCCGAATTCTTCGAGGCCTTCCAGGCCGCCGTACAGTAACCGAAGGTCCAGGGCTCCGAAGGTCCAGGGTGATCGGAAAGCCCTGGTCGTGCCCGCAGGCACGAAATCCTTAATCTCCTCCATAGTAAAAATACGGACTACAAAAGGCCGGCCCCACATACGGGACCGGCCTTTTATATATCGTTCCTTATTGTGCGTTTGAAAATTTCTGCCTTACCTGATCTATCTTCTGCTGTTCCACCTGCTGGGAGGGATACCATCCCTTGGCCGCCATCTTCTGATAAAGGCCGGTCTGCATGCCCAGCGTGTCTTTCAGGGCAGTGTTGAATGTGTTGTTCACGTTGGCGGTGCTTGCCTCCACCGTCCCATGCAGATACATGTCGCAGGCGCCTTTTGTGGTGAGCAGCAGGTTCTCCATGATGTTTCTGTCGTTCATGCCTTCCCCTCCTTACACCAATTGATAAAGCTGGTTGTAGATCTGTTTATGCTTGTCCATAAGCTGCTGCACAAATCCCTTCAGCTCAGGGTCCGTCAGGCTCTGCATAGCCTGCTGGCACTGGGTTTTCAGAAATTTCTCATGGTTCAGGGCATCCTCGATATAAAGCAATTCTTTGGGACTCATTGCCTTCACCTCCAGGGCTAGTATGAACGGCTTGGAAAAAGCTTATTCCGGTTGAAGCGATTTATCAAATCTGCTAAACCTAAGGTGCCGGCTTATTATCATTGAAAAAAAATCGCGATTACTATTGACAAGATTCCGTCCTATCGCTATAGTGTGTATGCACGATATGCACACTATGACGTCGGGAGGGACCTTGTGGATATCCTGATCAGCAATGCCAGCGACAAGCCAATTTACGAACAGATCACCGATCAGTTAAAAGGCCTGATTCTGAGCGGTGTGCTGTCTGCCGGGGATGCGCTGCCCAGCATGCGTTTCCTAGCCAAGGAGCTGCGTATCAGCGTTATCACCACCAAGCGCGCCTATCTTGACCTGGAGCGGGATGGCTTTATCGTCACCGTCACAGGCAAGGGTACCTTTGTGGCCGACAAGAACATCGATTTTATACGGGAAGAAAAGCTCCGGCAAATAGACCGGCACCTGCAAGACGCCATCGATGCGGCCCGGCAGGCCGGGATACCCATAAAAGAGCTCATCCAGGCGCTGGAAACGTTGTATGAAGGAGAATGACCATGACCGATGCGATCAATGTTAGCGGGCTGCGCAAATGCTATAAGGATTTCACTTTGCAGGATGTATCCATTACCCTTCCATGGGGGCAGGTGATGGGCTTCGTTGGAGAAAACGGAGCCGGAAAGACCACTACCATCAAGGCCATACTGCAAGTGATCCGCCGGGACGCGGGCGACATACATCTCCTTGGCCTTCCCATGGAGGGAAACGAAAAATCGCTGAAGGAGCAGATCGGCGTTGTGCTGGCGGAGGGACAGTTCCACGACTGTCTGACACTTGGCGGAATCCGCAGCATCCTCAAAAACATCTATGCCTCCTGGGACGACGATCTGTATGCAAAGCTCTGCAAACAGTTTTCCCTGCCGGACAAAAAGCCCTACAAGGAATTTTCCTCCGGCACCAAGCGAAAGGCCGCCATCGTTGCCGCTCTTAGCCATCACCCCAGGCTTCTGATCCTCGATGAGCCTACCAGCGGCCTGGATCCCGTGGTGCGCGAGGAAATGCTGGATCTGTTCCTGGACTTTATGCAGAAGGATGACCATGCCATTCTCCTTTCCAGCCACATCACCGGTGACCTGGATAAGATCGCCGACAGCATCACTTTCCTTAACCAGGGGCAGATCATCTTCAGCCGCAGCCGGGAGGACCTTTCCGAAAAAATGGGGCTGCTAAAGTGCGGCACCGCCGCCTTCCAGGCTTTGGACAAAAGCCATGTGCTAAGATTACGCAAAAGCGCCTTTGACGTAGAGGCACTTGTGGACGACCGCCCGTACTACGCAGGCAGGTATCCAGAACTTATGCTGCAGCCCGCCACCACGGAAGAAATCATGCTGTTTTACATCAGGGGGGAAATGCTATGAAAGGCCTTATCATCAAAGACTTCCTCGTGCTAAAGAAAACGGGGCGCGTCTTTTTGCTGCTCTTGGGTTTGTACCTGATCATGACCATTTTCATGAATACCGACATGGGCCCGCTGATGGTGTTCATATGCGGCATGCTCTCCATCTCCACCTTCGCCTACGATGAACAGGCCAAGTGGGATGCCTATGCCCTTACCATGCCCGTATCCAAGCGTGACCTGGTGCGCGCAAAGTATGTGCTGGCCATCATTCTATGCTTTATCGGCGCGTTGGCAGGCGTCGTATTAAGCGTCGCCTCCAACCTGGATGCTCCGTTTATCGACTGGAATGGCATCCTTATTGCCTCCGGCATCGCATTATGCGCAAGCTATATATTCAACAGTCTGGCTTTGCCCCTGTTGTATAAGTTTGGCGCGGAAAAATCCCGCGTGATACTTCTGGCCTGCTATGCCGTGCCGCTCATCGGCGCATCCCTGGTAATGAAAGAGCTTGAAAAATCCTCAGGCTCCCTCCTTCGCCTCCAGTCCCTCCTGAACCTGGGCGCCATCCTCCTCCCCTTCGTCACCATCGCCCTCCTCCTCGTCTCCTACCTCATTTCCCTGCGCATCTATAACAAGAAGGACGTCTGACGGAGAAGAAACGAAGGATAGATAATTCGGGGAGGGTTCCTTTTGAAAAAGGAAACCCTCCCCGAACCCCTCTTAGGAAAACCTAATCAATAACAGAACTTGACATGCATTACCTTTTATACAATCGAGACGGCATCCGAAGGTTTCCAAAGGGCGACCGGAAAGCCCTTTGGTCGTGCCCGCAGGCACGAAACCTCTTCCTATTGACGACATCCTTACTCTATGATCAATCCCAAAATCTCCGTCTGCCCTTCCTCCCCCGCCTGCCCATTGTACAGCACAGTCACCTCATCCCCTGCCTCCAGCGCCTCCGGCAAAACGGTTTCCTCCCCTATGTTCACACGGATCGTACCCGTCTGGGTATCCATCGTGAAGTATCCATCCCCGATCTCCGCCACAGTGCCGGATGCTTTTGCATAAACATCCACCTTCAGCCCGCCGGCCTGGGCAGGATAGGACATCGCCATGACGCCTCCGAAATACACCGCCACATAATCCCCCTCGTGAAGGACAGTCTCCATCACCGGCAGCTTCACCTGAACCAGGCTGTATTCTTCCGATTCCACCAATGCGGTTCCGGCAGCCTCATCCACGGATTGCACGATGCCCTCAAACAAATAACAGCTTACCTTTTGTGCCGTCACCTGTGGCGGCAGCGACTTGGTCATAACTCCGTCATATTCCACAAACACATACTGGCCCGCTAAAAGAGCTTCTACGCCTTCCAGAACAGTTTCCTCATTCGTTTGCACAAGAACCTGGCCTAAGGATATACTGTCCATCAGGAAGCTTCCGTCCTGCCTGACTTCCGCCACCACACCCTCCAGTTGGGCAGGACCGGATACTTCCGCCATCGCGCCTGCCATCATTCCTAAAGATAGAATAAACGCCAGCATAACAAGAATAAACTTTTTCATAAGAGCCTCCAACTGCATTTCATTTGCCATCCGATAATTGGACGATATACCCTTGGGTTTTGTTCCCGGCGTTCTTTCCCTACGCTACAGCCCTCCTGGGATGGCTTTGAAGCTACCAAAAAGGCTAGACAAACGCCCCAAGGTCTGTTATAATACGAAACGCTGGATTTGCCAATATAGCTCAGCTGGTAGAGCAGCGGTTTCGTAAACCGCAGGTCAAGGGTTCGAGTCCCTTTATTGGC
>JAEZJP010000260.1 GCA_023415715.1 Bacillota bacterium | reverse complement strand
AAATGTCAAACGCCCGTTCTCCACGGTTGGATTGTTCAATGACCATTGGGATCAAACTCATGGTGCTTGCCTCCTTTGGGCAGCAAACCGCTGCTTGGGTTTTTCCTTTTGCATGGACGCCGCTTCCCGCCTTTTTAGGTTCCAGGCTACAAGGCGGAATGCGGCGCTCCTGTATCATATGACCGCCCGATTCAAATTATGCCTGGGTAAAACCGGGCTTATGGTCAAATGGGAAGATGTTATTATATATCTTTTTATGAAACGAATCAATGGTGATGATGCTCGTGGCCTTCGTGATCATCGTGGTCGTCATGCTCTTCCTTCACAAAGGTGGCGGTGGACTTCATCAGCTCGATCACCTTCATAATGGCGGCGTTGTCGCGCAAGTATTCCTTTTGCCGCTCATTCAGCTTTTTCAGGTACTCATCCTTTTCCTGCCCGGCGCGCTTGGCCTGCTCGGCGACCTGCGCATCCACTTCCTCTTCGGTGGCCTCAATCCCTTCCGCCTTGCGTATGGCTTCCAGCGTCAGCTCTACCTTGGTCCTGTTTTCCGCCTCGCTCTTGTACATATCGCGAAGCTGCTGGGTGGTCTGGCCGGTGTACTTCAGGTAATCTTCCATCTTCAGGCCCTGGTAAGCCATGCGCAGCTGCATTTCACGCATGATTTGGTCCAACTGGTCCTCCACCATAGGCGGGGGTACATCCATGGAAGCGTTGGCTACGGCCTTTTCAATAAGGGCGTTCTCCCGCTCCACATCCAGCGATTTTTGCGCTTCTTCGGTGATCTTTGCACGGATATCGGCTTCGTAAGCGGCGAATGTGTCAAAATCGCTTACATCCATGGCAAAATCGTCATCCAGTTCCGGCAGTTCTTTCTTTTGAATGCCGTTCACCTTCACATGGAACACGGCATCTTTCCCGGCCAGTTCCTTGGCATGGTATTCCTCGGGGAACTTTATGTTCAGGTCCTTTTCCTCGCCGATTAAGATGCCCACCATTTGCTCCTCAAAGCCGGGAATGAACTGATTAGAGCCGATCACCAGCGTCTGATCCTTCGCGGTGCCGCCTTCAAAAGCAACGCCGTCCACGGTGCCCATATAATCAAGGTTCACCGTGTCACCCTGCTCTACGGGCCGGTCGGTTAAGTCCACCAGGCGGGAAACGCGCTCCCGGTCGCGCTCAATACGCTCCTTCACCATTTCATCCGATACAGGATGCTCATGGGTGGCAATGGTCAGATTCTTGTATTCGCCCAGCGTTACCTCGGGGCGCACATACACTTCGCAGGTGAATTGCAGTTCTTTGCCGGAGCCTATTTGGCCAATGTCCACCTGAGGCTGGTCCACCGGCTGCAAATCATTCTCCTTAACGGCCGCCTGATAGGCCTCGGGGAAAAGACTGTCAAAGGCGTCGTCATAGAAAACGCCTTCGCCGTACATGCTCTCTATCAGCTTGCGGGGCGCCTTGCCCTTTCTAAAGCCCTGCACATTGATGCGGCCGCGGTTTTTCAGGAAAGATTTCTGCATGGCTTCATCAAATGCCTCTGCAGGAATTTGAAAAGTGATCTTGACTTTGTTACTGGAAAGCTTCTCTACGGAATGGTTCATGAAAAAACATCCTCCTGCCAAATCATGGGCACAGCATGGCCCTGCCCTCATTAGGGGAGGGCACCCAGTAGTTTAGCACAGGAAGGCGCTCCACGCAACCCTGACGTATAAGAACAGCCCTCTTTTTTGTGAAATTACTGGATTTGCTCACTTTTCAGGTACCAGGGAGGATTCGCCTATGGCGATCATCCCGCTGATGCTGCGTACATTGGCATCGGGCCCGGTATTGTTGTTGGCGTTCAGCTTTTCCCCCATGAACACAATTGTAGAGGTATTGCCGCCGTCCAGATTGAGCGCCTGTGTTGCCCCAAGCGATAGCAGCCGGTTGGCAAGCCATAGGAAACTTGTACCGCCCGTTCCTTTATGGCGGCCCTCCGCCACCACGCAGACATAGTGGTTCTTATCCACCATGCCAAAGCCGCACCTTGGCTGGATACTGTCCACAAACAGTCCGCTGAGCCTTTCGCTGATCACACCATCCCGAACGAGCACAGGGCCGAAGGCAAATACATCCGTGGCCCCCATATCGATGTATTCCTCAGCAGTATGCTCCTTACTTTCATATACCCGCAAACTGCCGTCGGGAAACAACGCCATGGTATCCAGGGTGGGAAAGGCGTTACTCCCGCTGCGCATCGTCGTACTGTTATAAACCTTCCCGTTGCGAATAATGATTCCTACCGTTTTTTTATCGGTTTTACGCTGAACGAACTGGTCGTCATTGACGGCAAACACGAGTTGATTTGCCTTAGCGATGGCTTCCGGCTTTTTGAATATGCTGGTAATCCTATTGGGATCAGCCGGAACGCTGTGAAGCATTGCCTCCCCCTTTGTTCGGATATCCGCCTCATACCATATCAGGGGCATGTTGGGATCGGTATAGCGCTGTATCTGCACCCGCAGCCCATCCGAAATATATATCCACAAGCCATTTTCCACATCGGCGTGCACGAATTCCTCCGTCCCGGCCTCCGGCGAAAGAAAGCCCTCTGAAGTCAGGGTCGGCATGGCAGGCCAAGCATCAGGAGAGGGGGCCAGCGTGGGCATGGGTGTTGAAGTAGGTTTGGGCGTCCGGGTAGGTTTAGGCGTTTTGCCCGCCGTGGCGGCGCCGCATGTGAATACGATCAAGCAGATTACGATCACAAAGGACAATGCGTTCTTCTTTTTCATAACATGACCCCATGACATTATTTGCATATTTTGCATCCTTCCATCCAACGTTTCGCCGGCACCGTTTTTTCCAAGGTGCATAAGATAAAGCAGAATTCTGGAAAGGAGTATGTGTATGAATCTGAGCACTGGTCCAACAGCACCTACGCATGTCTGCGCCTTTGAATACACCGTGAAACGGGGCGACAGCTATTATCTGATCAGCAAACGCCTTGGGGTTTCCTTAAGGGATCTGATCGCGGCCAACCCGAATATCAATCCGGCCAGGCTGATGGTAGGCGACATACTTTGCATCCCCATGGTGGAAGGCGCACAGCAGCCCGCCCAGGAACCGCAAATTGTAACGCCGCCCAAGCAGGTGGAAGGCGCCCAGCAATTACCCCAAGTCGTCCAGCCGCCCAAGCAGGTGGAATATCCTCCGGAAATAATGATGCCCGGTGAGGTTGAGGGAGAAACCGGAGAGACGGCCCCGCCGGTGGAACCACCTACATTCGCCTGCCCCCTGGAGCAGCGCAGAACCGTACAACCCGGACAAACAGTAAGTGATTTCCAGCTGAACGCAGGACTTAACCGCCATACCATGGAAGTGGCCAATCCCAATGTGGACCTGGATAACCTGGTGCCTGGGCAGGTGATATGCGTACCGGATGTGAATCAGTGCTGCCCTCTACCCTCCTCCTTCATCCTGCAGCCCAATGATACATTGGAATCGGTTGCGGCAAAATTCAACCTTTCCATCGCCTCGCTGCTCCGGGCCAACCCCTGCCTGGCGCCTGCGGATTTTCTGCCCTGTATATGCATCAACCTTCCAAACTAATACAACACAAATTGCCAGACATATTTCGCAAAGCGGTCATGGACCTCATGGCCGCTTTTTGATGATGGCGTTTATTCTTTCCGTGCAAAGCACCATCAGCAGGCCTACTCCCAGCAGATACCAGGGATAGATTTGAATGCCCGTGAGGTTGGCAGCCTGGCCCAGCACCGCGGGCATCAGCGTACTGCCGATGTAGGCAGACGCCATTTGGATGCCAATCAATTCCTGGGCATGCTCCTGACCGAAACGGGCAGGCGTCTCATGAAGCAGCGCAGGAAAAATGGGAGCGCATCCAAGGCCCATAAGCGCCATGCCGACCGCCGCCGCCTCCCCTGGCAAAAGAAGCAGTCCCGCGCCTGAAAGGATAAGCAGAAGGCCCAGTCGGATCAGCTGTTTGCTCGTCATTTTGAATGTCAGAAATCCGCAAAGGAAGCGTCCCGCAGTGATACCCGCGTAGAACAGGCTGGCCCACCAGGCGCCCTGTGCAGGCTTAAGCCCCTTCAATTCCACCAGGAAGCTGGCGCACCACAGCCCGGCGGCAATCTCCAGGCTGCAATATAAAAAGAATGTAACCAGAGTCCATTTGACTCCGGGAATTTTTAATGCACTTGCACGCCCGGTGCTTTGCGCATCTGTTTGCAGCTTCTCCTCCCTGTGCCACAGGGGCAGCGATAAGAAAAGGATCAGGACAAGCATAAACTGTATGGCGGATACCGTACGATAACCGCCCTGCCAGAAGTTCCCCTGGCTTACAAAAGCGCCCATGATCACGGGACCAAGTGTAGCCCCTATACCCCAGAAGCAATGCAGCCAGTTCATGTGCCTAGCCTTATAGTTCTTCGCCACATAAGCATTCAGCCCGGCGTCCACCGCTCCGGCGCCAAGACCCAGCGGCACCGCCATGATGTACAGCCACCACGCGCCTGGCGCCAGGGAAATGCCCAGCAGCGCGCAGGCCGTCATTAAAACGCTGAAGGCGGTCACCCGGCCGGTGCCAAAACGCCGTATCACCCGGCTGCTGAACAAACTTGAAACCACCGTGCCCCCCGCCACCACCAGGCTGATGCTACCCGCCTGGCCAAGCGGCGAACCCCAGGCCGCACGCATGGCGGGCCAGGCCGCCCCCAGCATGGAATCGGGCAGTCCAAGGCTGATAAAGGCCAGATAAATGATGCCAAGGAAAAAGATTGCCATGATATTCCCTCGCGTTTTCACTTTTTTTCCCCGTAGGCTATCCGCTCCGCCAGGTGCTGAACATGGCTGCGGGCCATATTCGCGCCAAGAGCTGTTTCCTCCGGAGTAAGCGGCGTATCCCCCATCAGGCCCACGAACTGGCTCACCTTCAGGCCCAGCGCTTCCTGCATATCCATATCGCTTCCGCCCGGGCTTACCAGATAATAGCACAAAAGGGAATCCTCCTGCCCGATGCGGTGGGCCCTGTCCTCCGCCTGGCTATGAACGGCGGGTGACCAATCCAGTTCACCGAACACCACGCAGCCGGCCCTTTGCAGGTTCAAACCCGACGCCGCCCGGAGTGAGATGCAGCACAGGTCTGTTTTCCCCTCCATGAACCTGCGCACGCCATCCTCTTTTTGAGCTCCTGTTTCCCGCCCCGTGATAAAGGCCGGTGCAAATGCCTTCAGTTCCTTTTTGTAATCGTC
>JAEZJP010000223.1 GCA_023415715.1 Bacillota bacterium | reverse complement strand
TTCATTCCCCGGCCGATTTCACACAGCACTCCGGCAGACAGTGTGATATTCAACGCCCCATAGCTTACGCCGAAAAGGATAACTTCCACGATCTTCCGCCAAACAGGCAGAATCATTTGCGGGGTGGCTGCCGCCCCTGCAGGCGGAATCAGGCACAAAAAAAAGACGATCACTATGGCGGGTATAAGCAGCATGCCCACAAAAGCCAAAGGCGCCAGGCTTTTGCGGGACAGGAACAGGCCAAGGAGAAGAGAGCTCAGGAACACGATCCAGTAAGCTCCGTGTACCGGCAGTGCCAGAGCGCCCAACTCCCCAGCGGCCGCCGACATGCTTCCACCCGTAGTCCCCAGCAATACAGTAAAAGCAATAGTCCCCACCACACCGGCCGGGCCAAGATATGCGCGGCAAAGCCCGCTTAAAGAGACTGCGTCGGCCTCCCTTGCTTTTTTCATGATGGCAAAGGCAAAAACGCCCATCACCGCCGATGCGAGAAAAACGCCTAACCAGGAAAAGGAACCGTACCGGCTGAAAAAACGCATGATTTCCCTTCCGGAAGCAAACCCGGCCCCCACAATAGCTCCCGTGCACTGGAGCACCGCGTCCCGTATCCGGCGATCCATCCGGCCACCCCCTCACTCTCACTCTTACAATGTACAAAGGGGATGGCGCATTTATGAATCATTCATCAAGTTCAGAATGAAGGTTTTTCCTTATCTGCAAGCTTCAATGTATTCTCAGCCGGCACAAAGCCATACCGCTCGTACACCGGCCTGCCCATCGCCGTGGCATCCAGCGTTATTCTGTGTATGTTCCTTTTGTGCGCCTCCGCAACCAAAAGATCTACCACCTTCGTGGCGATCCCATTTCCCCGGTACGCAGGAACCGTATAGATATTCATAATGTAGGCTTTCATTCCCGATGGGTTTTTGAAATTGGGCATGACCCGATAAAAACTGATTCCTCCACAGCCTATGAATGTTTCCCCGTCAAAGACAAGATAGGCGACGTGACTATCCTTATCAAAACTCTCCGAGTAATAAGCCCTGCAGTTCCCAGCCACTTCCGTCAAATCTTCCGTTTCCGGTATGTTGTTGACACTCCTCAGCATTTTCAGCCTTGTTTTTACCAAACTCTCAAGGTCTTCCCTGCCGGCCTTATGATACAGGTATGCCATAAACGCACCTCCCCAAATGCATGTGTACCAACATATCCATCCGTTCCATAAAAAAGCCCGCTTTCGTTATTTGAAAGCGGGCCATGCAATACCTTTTGCTTACTTCTTCGGCGCCCTTCTCAAAAACGCGGGCACACCCAGCTCGTCCTTTTCAGGCGCAGCAGGCTGCTGTGGCGCAGGAGGATAGGGATTCATGCCATAGGGATTCTGAGCGGGGGGATAGTAAGGCTGCTGCTGGGGCTGATAGGGTGCGTATTGCGGCTGCTGGCCGCCATAGGGCTGCCCATAATTGGGCTGATAGGGCTGCTGCTGTACCGGCTGCTGGGTCTGGGGAGCGGGAGCAGGAGCGGAAGGCCGCCCACTGTTGACGAAGCCAGGAATCTCCGGCTCAAAGGGCTGTTCAGCCCTTGCTGGAGCCTGCTCCCCTTCCATCTGCTCGTGCACTGGGGCTGAAACCTGCGCGGCAGGCGCAGTGTTACGGGAGGCATAGGGGTTATAGGTGGGCCTGGTTTCGTAAGTACCCGGCGTGCGGATGCGCTCAAAGGGCTTCTTGGCCGGTTCCTTGGGCGGGAAAGGCGTCTTTTCAAACCCGGTGGCAATCACGGTGATGCGCACCTCGTCCCCCATACGCTCGTCGATACCCGCACCGAAGATGATGTTGGCTTCACTGTCGGCAGACTGCATCACCAGGTTGGCGGCCTCGTTGATATCCACAATGGAAATATCATCGCCGCCGGTTATGTTGATAAGTACCGCCCTGGCGCCGTCGATATTGGTTTCCAGCAAGGGGCTTTGGATGGCGTTCTTCGCTGCGTCCACCATGCGGTTTTCACCCTTGCCAACGCCAATGCCCATATGGGCCATGCCGCCGGATTCCATCACAGTTTTGACGTCCGCAAAGTCCAGATTGATCAGGGCAGGCACGGCAATCAAGTCGCTGATGCCCTGAATGCCTTGGCGAAGTACATCATCCGCAATACGGAAGGCCTCCAGCATGGTGGTACCCTTGCTTACAACCTGCAAAAGCCTGTCGTTGGGGATGACCACCAGGGTATCCACCCGCTGCTTTAAGTCTGCAATGCCCATTTCCGCATTCTTCATGCGCTGCTTGCCTTCAAACTGGAAGGGCTTGGTGACCACGGCAATGGTCAGGCACCCCAAATCCCTGGCGATTTCCGCCACTATGGGAGCTGAGCCCGTACCGGTACCGCCGCCCATACCTGCGGTGACGAACACCAGGTCAGCGCCTTTCAATACCTGGGCGATCTCTTCACGGCTTTCCTCGGCGGCCCTGCGGCCGATATCGGGGATAGCGCCCGCACCCAAGCCTTTGGTGAGTTTTTCACCAATTTGGATCTTTGTATTGGCATTGGACAAACTCAGCGCCTGACGGTCCGTGTTGATGGAGATAAACTCCACGCCTTTCAGCCCAGCATCCACCATGCGATTGACGGCGTTATTGCCGCCGCCGCCGCAGCCTACCACCTTTATGGACGCAAAATTCGCCTGATCGTCCATCTGAAATTCCAGCACGTTCCATCCCCCTACTCTGTATCAAAATCCGTAATCTTCAAAATGAAAGATATCCGCGGTCTCATTAACCCGCAAACAAGCTTTTGAAAAAATCTTTTACGCCGCCCATCAGCCCAGGCGAGGGCAGATGCTGATGTTCCACGGTGTCAATCACCAGGTCCATCAGCCCCAGCGCGCTGGCGTAGGCCGGGCTATTGAGCTTCATGGTACGCTTGGGCGTCTCCCTGACAGGCCTGTCCAGCTTGCCGG
>JAEZJP010000023.1 GCA_023415715.1 Bacillota bacterium | reverse complement strand
GGGGTATGTGCCGGAGATGCCGGCCATCTATGATCTGCTCACAGTCAAGGAGCATCTTGAACTGATGGCGCGCGCTTACAGATTGAACGATTGGGAAAAAGATGCCAGGGAGCTTCTTGACAGGCTGGAGCTTGACGACAAGCAGGATAAGCTGGGCCGGGAGCTTTCCAAGGGCATGCAGCAAAAGGTAAGCATCGCCTGTGCTCTCATCACAAAGCCCAAGGTGATTATATTCGACGAGCCTCTGGTGGGCCTGGACCCCCACGCCATCAAGGAATTGAAGGTAATCTTCAGGGAATTGAAATCGCAGGGCGTGTCGGTGCTCATCAGCACCCACATGCTGGACAGTGTGGAAGATAACTGGGACGTGGCTCATATTATGATGAACGGCGCTTTTGCAGCCACCAAGGAAAACAGGAGCCGGATGGAGGGGGAGAAATCCTTGGAGGAGCTGTTCTTTGAAATCACCGAGGGAGGGGGGCACACAGCATGAAGGCGCTGCCCTATCTGCTCCTTACCACGCTGAAAAACAGAATCATCTCCTTCTTTAAAAAGCCGTCCAACTGGATCGTAGCGCTTTTAATGGCGGCGATGCTTGGCCTAGTAATTTTCGCTGGCGGAAAAGGTGTGAATTCGCAGTTCCGGCCCATTGAGGAACTGTATGCCATCGTTTCGGTGCTATATATAGCCATGTTTGCTTTTTCGGCCTACAGGGGAGTCAACAGGGGAACCACGCTGTTTTCCCTGGCGGATATCCACCTTTTGTTTCCGGCACCGTTAAAGCCTCAGAAAATACTGCTGTACGGGCTGGTCAAGCAGATGGGCACATCGCTCATGGTCGGCTTTTTCCTTCTGTTTCAGTACGCCTGGATCCACCAGCAGTACGGCGTTCCGCTGGCCTTTTTGCTGGACGTGCTTGTAGGCTACGGGCTTACGCTGTTCCTGGGGCAGCTTACGGCCATGACCATGTATGGCTTGACCCACTTGAGCGAAAAAAAGAGGAAGGCCGCCAAGACCATTTTACTGGCCCTGTGCTTTCTGGCGGCGCTGTATGTGCTGCTGCCGGTGTTTAAAAACTCTTCAGCCTGGATGCAGGTGGGCGCTGAGCGGCTCTCCCGGCTGCCCATGCTACTGTTCCCCATTGGCGGCTGGATGCGTGCCCTGGTAACGGGGATATGGGAGGCACAGGGAGCGCAGATTATATGGAGCCTGGGTGTGACCATTGCCTGGACGGCTGCCTGCATTGTGCTGCTCGGCCGTGAGCAGACCGACTTTTATGAGGATGTATTGAAGGCAACCGAAACGCTGCATCAAACCATCGCCTTAAAACGGGAAGGAAAAATGCAGGAAGTCCTGCCCGAGAACGTGAAGGTTGGCAAAACAGGCATAAACCGTGGTTTCGGCGCATCTGTCTTTTACTACAAGCACCGGCTGGAAAGCCGCCGGGCCAGACGGTTTTTGCTGGACACCATGTCGATGATCATGCTTCTTGTGTCATTGGCTTTTGCGTTCATCATGCGGGGAGAAGGGCTATTGCCCGGTTTTGCCTTTGCCACCTATATGCAGCTTTTTACCGTCTCCTCGGGCCGCTGGGTGAAGGAGCTTACGCGCCCCTATATTTATATGATGCCTGAAACATCCTTCCGCAAGCTGATCCATTGCCTCAGGGAGTCCATCCTTGGGTTTGCGGCGGAAGCCTTGCTGCTCATGATCCCTATGGGGCTGATACTGAAGGTTCCACCGCTGGAAATTGCGTTCATGGTGCTTGCAAGAATATGCTTTTCGCTTTTGTTTGTGGCCGGAAACCTTCTTCTGGAAAAGCTGTTCAGCGGCATGAAGATGAAGGCACTGCTGATCATGCTCTATTTCCTTGTGATGATCATATTGATACTGCCGGGTGTCGTGCTGTCCATCGTGCTGTATTCCATGAGTGTACTGTTCCTTTCCGTGAATATCACGGTACTGGCAGTATTGACGCTTGCAAACCTCATCATTGCTCCCCTGATCTTTTTCCTCTGCCGGAATATACTCAATAATCCGGAGTGGATAAGCAGCTGATCCAATTTAACGGTATCGGTGCAAATTTAGGTTTGCAAGGCAATAACGACTCCGGCAGAGAAGCCAACAAACAAACGTCACCGTAGG
The DNA here is from genome assembly GCA_023415715.1 of Bacillota bacterium. Classification (GTDB taxonomy): domain Bacteria; phylum Bacillota; class Clostridia; order Christensenellales; family Aristaeellaceae; genus JAEWAH01. The sequence goes on along the minus strand of JAEZJP010000023.1, from coordinate 14,016 downwards.
GGCGATTAGTAATCGCCCGCACGTTTCGGTAAGAATATGTTACTTGACTGGCGATTAATAGCCCCCTACGGTTTTAGGCAAATATGATTGGGTTTGGCAGGAACTGATCATGCTCGAATGCCATAGGGGCGCTTAACAATCCTGTTTGCACCTTTTCCTTAAGATTCTATGCCCCGCTTTTATCAACCAGCCAGCTGATCAGGTCATCATATACTTCCCGGCGGTTCACCTCGTTGAACACCTCGTGCCGGGCTTCGGGATACAGTTTCACTGTGATATCTTTCAAACCCGCACCGCGGAAGGCATCCGCCACCCGCTGCATTCCGGCACCGTTTTTGCCCACTGAGTCGCGGCTTCCCGCCAAAAACAGCACGGAAAGATCCTTGTTCATGGCCTTCAGGCTTTCCGCTTTGGTCAGCCGGTCAAGGCCCGTGAAAAGGTCGTGATATCCCTTGGCGGTGAACAAAAAGCCGCACATGGGATCATCCACATAAACCTTAACCTGCCCTTTGTCCCGGCTGAGCCAGTCAAAGGGCGTTTGAGCGGGCAGAAAGGGTTTGTTGTTTGCGGAAAAGGCCAGCGTATCCACCAGCTTAGACGGGTGCTTTCCCCTACCAAGCAATATCAGTACCCTGGACAATAGAAGCCCCAGGCCGGCTTCCGACGCGCTGAAAGCGCCGGTGCCTGAAAGCACAGCGCCTTTCAATCCTTGACTATGCTCAAACAGGTAGCAGCGCACAAGGAAGCTGCCCATGCTGTGGCCAAGCAGAAAGTATGGCAGGCCGGGATACTCCTTTTCCGTATCTATACGCACTTTGTGAATATCGGCAAGCAGTGCGTCCCAGCCGCCTTTCTTTGCAAAGTATCCTTGAATTTCGGCCGTTTTCCCGTGGCCCAGGTGGTTGTGGCCAACTACGGCAAAGCCTGCGCTATTCAAGGCTTGAGCCAGGCTGTCATACCTCAGGATATGCTCCGCCATGCCATGCGTAAGCTGCACAACGCCCTTTGGTGTCCCATCCGGGCGCCAGATGAGCTTTACAAGTTTATTACCGGTTGTGGACAGGATGGTACTCTCTTCGTAGGCCGCCATGGATAATCCTCCTTCAAAAATGGAAATGAATTGCTCCATTGACTTTTTTACCGGTTGTTCTATAATGGACGTCGTGGCAGTTTTCCTGCCGGCCAATCCATTGCATTGGGGAGAATCAAAATGCTTACATATCCCATTGAAATCGCGGGGCTCAAGCGTGAGCTGCCCATCTGCCGTGTGAACGATTCCCTGTATATCGGCGCATTTGTGATCTTTGGCGACGTGGAACTGACTATAGCAGCCGCACGTGCGCTTTTGGAAAAAGCACCGCCTTATGATTACATGATCACCGCCGAATCCAAGGGTATTCCCCTGGTGTATGAAATGGCCAGGCAAAGCGGCCAAAACAAGTATCTGCTGGCTCGCAAGTCCGCCAAGCTGTACATGCGGGATGTGTTTTCCGTATCGGTAAAATCCATCACCACCACCAACGTGCAGCAGCTTTTCCTGGATGCGGACGACGCTGCCCTGATCAAGGGCAAAAGGGTGCTGGTGGTGGACGACGTGATTTCCACGGGCCAATCGCTATATGCGGTGGAGGAGCTGGTCCGTGCCGCCGGCGGAGAGATTGCAGGGCGCATGGCCATACTGGCCGAAGGCGTGGCCCGTAAGCGTGACGATATCACTTACCTGGAGCCGCTGCCGCTGTTCAAGGCGGACGGTACCGTTCTGGAATAGTATTATTCGTTTATGTTCCATCTTTCCCCTTGCCGCATAAGCTGGCAAGGGGTTTTTTGTTAGGGAAATATCAATTCCTCATCATGTTTTAATGAAAATCCCATTGACGCGAATGTTATATTTTTCTATAATCAACGCGTTACTTGAGGGCATCTAGGCCCTGATAGCACTCATAACCTAATAGACAATCAGCAGGAAGGAATTCGGCCATGGAATCTAACCGGGACCTGACAGAATATTTAAACAAAGGGGCGGAAAAGCTGATCGCGGATATCCTTCGGGCAACGCTTCGCAACCCAAAGGAGACCGTGTTTTTGCGTAAATACCACAAGCAGCAAACGATGATGGAAAAAAGGCGGTTGGATCAGGAAGCGCAGGGCCGCCACATCCCAATGTTTTTGATCTCCAGCATCACCAGTGCCTGCAATCTTGCCTGCAAGGGGTGCTACGCCAGGGCTAACGGGCTGTGCGGCGAACAAAGCAAGGAAAAGCTGCTGACGGCCGAGCAATGGGACGGCATATTTTCGCAGGCGGAGGAGGCTGGGATCTCCTTTGTGCTTCTGGCGGGAGGCGAGCCGCTTTTGCGCCTGGATGTGCTTCAAAGAGCGGCGGATCATGAAGGCATATTGTTTCCCATCTTCACCAACGGCACCATGCTGGACAAGGAGGTTCTGCACTTGCTGGACAGCCACCGGAACCTGGTGCCGGTAATCAGCCTGGAAGGCGGTCAGGCGGCGACCGACGCGCGCAGGGGCGAGGGAACTTTTAGTCTTACCCAAAGCGCGTTGAGCGATCTGCATGACAAAAAGCTACTGTTTGGCGTTTCCCTCACCGTCACCACCGAAAATATGGTGGAGGTTACTTCGCCAGGTTTCCTGAGATCGCTGTACGATAAGGGCTGCCGCTTGGTGTTCTTTATCGAATATGTACCTGTGGCCCCGGGAACGGAGCACCTGGCCCTTGATGACTCAACGCGGGAGATGATGGATGCGGCCCAGGAAAGTTTGCGGGAACGCTTTGATGGGATGATCTTTCTTTCCTTCCCCGGCGATGAAAAGAATATGGGCGGCTGCCTGGCTGCCGGCCGCGGCTTTTTCCACATCAATCCCTACGGCGGCGCGGAACCCTGTCCCTTTTCTCCCTATTCCGATATCAGCCTGAAGGAGCATACGCTGATAAAGGCGCTGGAGTCACCCTTTTTCAAGAAGGTACGGGAGCTGAACGCGCAGGATACCGGGCACAAAGGCGGCTGCACTCTGTTTGTCAAAGAGGCGCAGGTGAAAAGTTTGCTGTTCCCCACGGGAATATAACTATATTATACCATTCTGTGAGGTTTTCGTTTTCCCCTGCCATCAATCCGCTATATTTGGCGGGTTGTTTATCATAAAAATCCGTGCCTGATCCCAATAACGGAACAGGCACGGATGTTTCTTAAATATGAGGATAGCAAAGGGGCTTTGTTCCGGCTGCCTCAATTGTCGCGCTGGTTCACTGCCGTTCCCATCGCTCTGTTTCGGCAGCTTCCTCCGCCCCGCCCATTTCCGCCACAGGCGGGGGCGGGGCTGCGGAACCTTTGCCGGGGTCCAGGGGCAGAGCCCTTGGTCAGTTGTTGATATTGCGGCGCGTGGAGACGCGAAGGCGGACCATGGCTTTGGAAAGCATGGAACGGGCTGAACGGTATTCCTCCATGCTTTTTTGCTGGCGCATAAGTTCCCTTGCCTCGTACTCGGCCCGCTTGGCCCGGTTGATATCAATTTCTTCCGGCCATTCCGCAGTTTGCAGCATCACCAATACCTGATCCTGCGTAACGGTGGCAAAACCGGAGGATGCCGCAGCCCAGCGCCACTGTCCGTCTGCCATAAAGCGCAGTTCGCTTTCTATGGTGGAGATCACAACAGGGGCATGGTTGGGCAGGATGCCGATTTTGCCATCCTCGCTTTCCAGTACCAGCATTTCCACTTCCCCTTCAAAGAAGGAGTGCTCCGGGGTGAGAATGGACAGGTGAAACGTCTTGGCCACGGCTACTTCGCCTCCAGCTTTTTGGCCTGACGGCGCACATCCTCCAAATCGCCCGCCATAAAGAATGCGGCTTCGGGAAGGTCGTCCGCCTCACCGTTTACGATGGCTTTAAAGGAAGCGATGGTGTCCTGCAGTTTGACATAGCGGCCGGGGATGCCGGTAAACACCTGCGCTACCGACATGGGCTGGGACAGGAAGCGCTGTATTTTCCGCGCCCTGTACACTGTCCGGCGATCCTCCTCGGAGAGTTCATCCATGCCCAGGATGGCGATGATGTCCTGCAGCTCCTGATAGCGCTGCAGCGCTTCCTGAACCCTCATAGCCACCTGGTAATGCTCCTGGCCAACGATGTTGGGATCAAGTATCCGGGAAGAGGAATCCAGGGGGCTGACGGCAGGATAGATGCCCATTTCGGATACCTTCCGGGAAAGCACCGTCGTTGCGTCCAGATGGGAGAAGATGGCGGAAGGTGCGGGGTCGGTCAGGTCGTCCGCAGGGACATAAATAGCCTGCACCGAGGTGATGGAGCCGGAGGAAGTGGAGGCGATCCGCTCCATCAGCGAGCCGACTTCCGTGGCCAGGGTGGGCTGGTAACCCACAGCGGATGGCATGCGGCCAAGAAGTGCTGAAACCTCGCTTCCGGCCTGGATATAGCGGAAGATGTTGTCAATAAAAAGCAGAACATCCTGCTTTTCCCTGTCGCGAAAATGCTCCGCCAGGGTAAGCCCCGTCAATGCCACGCGCATGCGGGCCCCCGGCGGCTCGTTCATCTGGCCGAACACCAAAGCCGTCTTGTCAATGACCCCGGATTCGTTCATGTCTTTCAGCAGGTCGTTTCCCTCGCGGCTGCGTTCCCCGACGCCCGTAAAAACGGAGTATCCGCCATGCTCGGTGGCGATGTTGTGGATCATTTCAAGTATGAGCACCGTTTTGCCTACACCGGCGCCGCCGAACAGGCCGATCTTCCCGCCGCGGGCGTAAGGGGCCAGCAGGTCGATCACCTTGATGCCTGTTTCAAACACCTCGGTAGCCGGGTGCTGCTCCAGAAAGGAGGGCGCGGGGCGGTGTATGGGCAAGGTTTCTTCCCCTGGGATTTCTCCCTTGCCGTCAATGGGTTCCCCCAGCACGTTTACCGTACGGGACAGCATCTGCTTTCCGACCTTGATGCGTATGGGCCCGCCCGTATTTTCCACTTCCAGCCCGCGGGAAAGCCCTTCCGTTGCCTCCAGGGCGATGCACCGCACGGCATCCTTTAAATGCTGGCTGACTTCCACAGCTACCTTCCGTTTGCCGTCAAGTATATATAAAAGCGAGTGGATAGGCGGCATTTCCCCATCGGGAAAACGGATATCCAGCACCGGACCCACGATGTGAACAACTGATCCTTTTATCATAGAATCGCTCCTTGGTCAGGATTTCCGGAAATGATCTCTGCAATTTCCTGAGTGATAATAGACTGGCGGGCATGATTCAGATCAAGTCTCAGATCATCCATCATCCCCTTGGCGTTGCGGGTGGCTGCGTCCATGGCGGTCATGCGGGCACTTTGCTCGCTGGCATAGGACTGCACCAGCGCCGAGTAAACAAGGCCGGTCAAATAATGGGGCACCATGGCGTCCAGCACTTCCGGCGCGGAAGGATGGAATGTAAGGCTGGCAGGGGGATGTAGAATCTGGGCATCCGCAAAATCCTCCTGCAGAACTGGGAGCAGGCGGAGTACGGTAGGTTTCAGCTGTCCCACCTTTTCCATCATGGTGTAGATAATGTACACCTCATCCAGTTCCTTATCCCGAAACAGCTTGCACAAAAGAGCCGTTATCTCCCTGGCATGGCGCAGGGCAGGATCCTGAATGACATGGAGGAATTTGATGTCGGGATGCATGCCAAGATACGTAAAATAATCCCCTGCGATATGCCCGATCGTCAAAAGAAACCGCTGGTCATGGACCCCGTCCATGATGGTTTTTTTGGCCAGCTTCAAGATTTCGCCGTTATAGCCTCCACATAGACCCTTGTCACCTGCGATTACGACGTAGCCTGTCTTTTTGCCGTGCTGGCGGTAATAAGGGTTGCGGATCGGGCGCTCCATGTTTTCCATGATGAACCGTATATCCGAACGGACTCTGAGGAAGTAAACAAGATTTTGATCATGCATCCGCATGGCCTTTTTGATTTTTGCGGAGGAAATCAAATACATGGCCCTTGTGATTTTATGGATGTTCTCCACCACATTGATGTGGTGGCGGATTTCGGAGACGGAACTCATTTTTTCGCCTCCGCCTCATGCTTTGCAAGCCATGTTTTCACGGCCTGCGTCAAATCCCTTTCAATGGATTCGTCAAAATCCCGTCTCTCCTCCAGGTTCAGGATCACCTGGGGATAATGCAGCGACAAATAGCTGGGGAATTCGGCTTTGAAGGCTTTGATGGTTTCAGCGCCTGCTTCATGGGGAATGATGGTGCGCGTCACCGCGTACAAAAGGGATACCTGGAAGGCCATGCCAAGCGGCGCATTGTTGGATTGCTTCAAAAGCTCCATCAGCATAGCGCCATATTTGAGCATATCCTGGGTGGCAGGATCAAGATCGGAGGAAAACTGGGCAAATATTTGCAGTTCCCTGTATTGGGCAAGCTCCAGGCGCAACTGGCCCGCGCATTTGCGCATGGCATTCGTCTGAGCGGCGCCGCCTACGCGGCTCACGGACAGGCCTCCGCTCACTGCAGGGCGGATACCCTCCCGGAACAGCTCGGTATCCAGGAAGATCTGGCCGTCGGTGATGGAAATCACATTGGTGGGAATATAGGCGGAAATATCTCCCGCCAGCGTTTCCACAATGGGCAGCGCCGTCATGGAGCCGCCGCCAAGCTTGTCGGACAAACACGCCGCGCGCTCCAAAAGCCTGGAGTGAAGGTAAAACACATCTCCCGGATATGCCTCGCGGCCCGGCGGCCTGCGAAGCAGCAGCGATATGGCCCGGTAGGCCACGGCGTGCTTGCTCAGGTCGTCATAAACCACCAGTGTATCCCTGCCGCTTTGCATGAACCATTCCGCCATGGCGCAGCCGCAATAGGGGGCAATATACTGCATGGTGGCCGAATCGCTGGCAGTTGAGCATACCACAGTGGTATAGGCCATGGCGCCGGCCGATTTCAGCTGCGCTACGATCTGCGCCACACTGGAAGCCTTTTGCCCTATAGCCACGTAAAAGCAAACTACATTTTTTCCTTTTTGGTTCAGGATGGCGTCAATCGCGACGGAGCTTTTTCCCGACTGGCGGTCACCTATGATCAACTCCCGCTGGCCCCGGCCGATAGGCACCATGGCATCCACCGCCATCAGCCCTGTTTCCATGGGCTTTGTAACTGGCTTGCGGTCCAAAATGCTGGGGGCCGGCGATTCAATGGGCCGTAGGTCCTCCCCATGAATCAGGCCTTCCCCGTCCAACGGCTGACCGAGGGGATTGATGACCCGGCCCAGAATGCCCTCCCCTACCGGTACGGATAGGACCTGCCCCGTGCCATAAGCCTTTGTGCCAACAGAAACAACGGCATCATTGCCCAGGAGAACCGCATTGACACTTTCTTCCCCCAGGTTCATAATGATCCCGAACCCGCCGTCCTCATATTCGATCAATTCGCCAAGGCGGCAACCTGCAAGGCCCGACAGGGAAACAACGCCGTCGCCGGATGTCAGCGTAACGCCTGCACCGCGTACATCCATCTGCGGGGTATAGCTTTTAAGCCTCTTTTTCAGATCACGGCCTACCGATTTCCAGTCAAGGCTTCCCTGCGAGCCGCCTTCCTGGCCTTCGCCGGCTACGTCAAATTTTCCATCCGGCCCTTTATTCCAGTCAAGGCTGCCCAGTGAACCGCCTTCCTGGCCTTCGCCGCCCACGTCAATTTCCCCATCCGGTTTATTATTGCCTTTGCCATGTTGGTAAGCGAATAACATGCTGCGAAGTTTTCTTTTCAGGCTGTCATCAAAAATACGGCCGCCCAATTCAACGCGTATGCCTCCGATCAGGCTGTTGTCTACCTTTTCTTCCAGGGCGACGTGCTGTTCCAATACGGCTGAAAAGCGTTCTTCTATTTCCTTATGCTGTTCCTGGGTCAGGGGCAAGGCGGTCAGAAGTGTTCCATTTATCATTTCTTCAGCCCACCTTTTTGATGAAGTCATCGACAAACTGTTTGTGGTCTTCCATCTTCACTTCACGTGCCAGCATTTCGGAGGCAATTTCCATAGCCAGGGAAGCAGCTTCATCCGCCATGGTTTGGTGAGCGTTATCCATCATGGTTTGAATATCCTGCTTGGCATGGGCCGCAATAGATTCGGTTTCCGCTTTTGCGGCGTCGAGAATCCGTTGAGCCTGTTCATTTGCCTGCTGCGTGCTTCTGGAGATGACGATGATGGCTTCCTCATCAGCTTCCTTCAGCTTTTGCTGGGAAGCCGCAAATTGATCCTCTGCTTTGTTTTGTGTATCCTGGGCGCTTTTCAGCTGTTCATCAATGCCCTGAGAGCGGGCAGCCATGAACTTCCGTACAGGCTTGTACAACAGGTAATACAGCGCGGCCAGCAGGATAAACGCATTGACTACATGCAGCAAAATCGTAATAGGGTTGAACAAATCTTGCACAGAGATTCCTCCGTTTCATTCCCGGTAACACGGCAGCCGCATGGCGGCGTGCTATTTGCCACCATCAGGCGGTAACCCGGCCACCCAGAATGAATATGACCAGAATGGCGACCAGAAGCGCATAAATGGCGCAGGTCTCCATCAGGATCAGGCCGAACAGCAAAGTGGAGTTTACCTTGCCGGAAGATTCCGGCTGGCGGGCAATGGCCTCCACGGCCTTCCCTGTGGCAAGTCCCATGCCGATGGCGGCGCCGCCCCCGCATAGTGCTGCGATACCGGCCCCGATAGCGATAAGTCCCAAAGCAGACATATACGTTTCCTCCTTTATATTGTGAAAACGGGTTTTTTAACTTTATTCAGCAACTTCTCCAACCGCCTCGCTGACATAGGTCAGGAAAAGCAGACCGAATACAAAGGTTTGGATGCCCACATGGACCACACTGAAGTATGAGGCTACCGCTGCGGGCAAAACAATGGGGATCAGATTGTAAATCATCTGCATGATAACGCCGCCAACCAGCACGTTGGCAAAAAGACGGATAGCCATGGAAAAGGGTGCGATGCAGTCCGTAAGTACGCGTATGGGGGCAATGACGGCATTGGGGCTTGCCAGGTTCTTCAGCCGCCTCTTGATGCCGGCGCATTTGATGGCAACGACGTTCACTGTGATAAATGACAAAAGCCCCAACGCGATGGTGCAGTTCAAATCCTCCGTGGCGGGAGGCAAACCGAAAAGCTCCACAAACGTGGTAAAGAAGATATAAGCCATGAAAGTCATGGTCATGGGGGCAACAAATCTGGCCGCGTCATGCCCCACCTTATTTTTTGAAAAGTTGTAAACTCCATCCACCGTCATCTCCAGAATGTTTTGAATTCCTTTGGGGGTTTTCTGGAATCTTGGGATCACGAATATGCGGATCGCAATCAAGGCCAATATCAGTATTGCCAATACGCCCCAGGCAATAACTACCGACAGGCCCACATTGATGCCGAATATAAAAAATTGCTCAGGATAGAGGCTGACCTTTAGGTTCAATATTCACTCCTCCTTTGAGCGGCGCCTTATGATAAAAAGGCTCGCAATCATGGCGGCGGTGGCGCCTGCCACAAAGCAAATCAGCACCGGAATGGACCATAGTGCCAGCGGGACCATGCATGCGGCCCACAGCAAAAGCTTCACCATCAAAAAAACCGGGCGGGCTTTTCCCTGATAGTTTATGATCCAGACAAGAAAACGGCATTGAAGCCATCCGAAAGCGATACCTCCCATGAGTCCCAGGGCATAGAATATCAGCATTCGATATATACCCGCTTCCTGCATCTTGATATCAGGGAATTTTCGAGAAAACGCAACATAATTATCCAGCCTTTTCCCTTTTTGTGCAGCGATTCTCCGGGCAGAGTACGATTCTTCCTGCTTAACGCAGAAAAACGGAAGGCTTGCAGGAATCAAACCTCCCAATAGTGTGATTATAGCAAGCCTTTTTCTCTCATGCAATAGCCAGTTAGGATAAAAAAACCATCAAATGAACATAAAGGGGGCGCATCCGGCAGCATCATGCACTTTTTCGGCTGAATGGCTTGCAAACGGCGAAAAACGCTGTATGATACTATATGAAAGTATATCGCTCTTTTCTTGAGGAGATATCATCAAGGAGTGTGGGTTCATGGCGATCCGCGTCACCGTTTGGAATGAATTTTATCATGAAAATACAAAGGATGATGTTGCCGCTATATACCCCGGCGGCATCCATAAGGCCATTGCAGATTTTCTTGGGAAGGAAATGGATATCATTGTCCGCACCGCCACCCTTTTAGAGCCCGAACACGGCCTTAATGAGGATGTGCTCCTTAAGACGGATGTGCTGATTTGGTGGGGGCATGCAAAACATGAAGAAGTGGCGGACGAGGTGGCCGAACGCGTTGTAAAGCGTGTGCTAAGCGGCATGGGCCTGATCGTGCTCCATTCCGGTCATATGTCCAAGGTTTTTACATCGCTGATGGGCACAAGCTGTTCTCTTCGCTGGCATGAGGAAGCGGAAAAGGAACGCGTATTCATGATCAGCCCCCAGCACTTAATTGCAAAGGACCTGCCGCCTTATTTTGAAATTCCCCACGAGGAAATGTACGGTGAGCGGTTTGACATCCCCGCGCCGGATGAACTGGTATTTTTGAGCTGGTTTCAATCCGGCGAAGTATTCCGCAGCGGCTGTTGTTTTACGCGGGGCTACGGGCGCATCTTTTACTTCCAGCCCGGCCATGAAACCTTTCCTATTTATCATCAGCCGCAGATACAAAAGGTGATCACAAACGCTGTGCGCTGGGCATCACCAAGCTTTGAAGGAGCGCCTTTAATCAACGGCGATTGGGTGCCGCCACTGGAAAAGCTGTAATAGCATCAAGGAGGGAGCTTTTTTGTATCAGATCGTAAAAAAGAGGCTGCTGAACGACACTGTCACACTGATGGAGATTCATGCTCCCCACGTGGCAAACAAAGCGCAGCCGGGGCAATTCATCATCTTCCGGGTGGACGACCAGGGCGAGCGGATACCTCTTACCATCGCGGGCTACGACAGGGAAAAAGGCACCGTCACCATCATCTTTCAAAAGGTGGGCTTTACCACCAACCATTTGGACCAGCAGCCGGAAGGCGGGTTTATCCGCGACTTCGTGGGCCCGCTGGGGGAACCATCCCATTTTGGCGGCATCAAGCGCGCCGCGGTGGTCGGCGGCGGGCTGGGCGTGGCCATCGCCTACCCCCAGGCCAAAGCATTGCATGATTTGGGTGCAAAAGTGGATGGCATCATGGGCTTCCGCAATGAATCCCTGATCATATTGGAACAGGAAATGAAGGATGCCTGCGAAAATTTATTTCTGATGACCGACGACGGCTCCAACGGCAACAAGGGCTTTGTCACCGACGCGCTGCGCAAGCGTATTGAGGAAGGCGAAAAGTACGACGCCGTGGTGGCTATCGGCCCCCTGCCCATGATGAAGGCCGTTTCCGAGCTGACAAGGCCGTACGGTATCAAGACCATCGTAAGCATGAACCCCATCATGATTGACGGCACAGGCATGTGCGGCGGCTGCCGGGTGACTGTCGGCGGTGAAACGAAATTCGCCTGTGTGGACGGCCCCGACTTTGACGGCCACCTGGTGGATTTTGACCAGGCCATGGCCCGCTCCCGCATGTATAGGGAGGAAGAACAGCATTTTTGCCGCCTGACGGGAGGAATCCGCTGATGCCCAATATGCGTGATACAAAGAACCCCATGCCGGAGCAATTGCCCGAAGTACGTGCGCACAATTTTCAGGAGGTGGCGCAAGGCTACACGGCGGAAATGGCCATTGACGAGGCCAAACGCTGCCTTGGGTGCAAGCACAAGCCCTGCGTTTCAGGCTGCCCGGTATTTGTCCGTATCCCAGAGTTTATCGCCTATATGCAAAAGGGCGATTTCGAGGCCGCCTATGAAGTCATCCGCATGACGAACGCTTTGCCTGCCATCTGCGGCCGTGTATGCCCCCAGGAAACGCAGTGCGAGGAAAAATGTGTGCGGGGCATAAAGGGCGAGCCGGTAGCCATCGGGCGGCTGGAGCGGTTTGCCGCCGACTGGGCCATGACCCATGGCATTACGGGACAAAAGCCCGCCGAAAAAAACGGCAAAAAGGTGGCTGTGGTAGGTTCCGGCCCCGCGGGGCTTACCTGCGCCGGGGACCTGGCCAAGCTTGGCTATGAGGTGACCGTCTTTGAGGCGCTGCATACCCCCGGCGGTGTTTTGATGTACGGCATTCCGGAATTCCGCCTGCCCAAGGCACTGGTGCAAAAGGAAATCGACCAGATTATGAAGCTGGGCGTGAATATCGAAACAAACCGGGTGGTTGGCCGTTCCTTTACGGTGGAGGAACTGATGAAGGAACAAAGTTTTGACGCCATATTTATTGGCAGCGGAGCGGGCCTTCCCAACTTTCAGAATATACCGGGCGAAAACCTCAACGGCGTCTATTCCGCCAACGAGTTTTTGACCCGTATCAACCTGATGAAGGCGTACGATTATCCAAGGTTCGATACCCCTGTGAAGGTAGGCGGCAGCGTGGCGGTGATCGGTGGCGGCAACGTGGCCATGGACGCCGCCCGCAGCGCATTGCGCATGGGCGCCGGGGAGGTTTCCATCATCTATAGGCGGGGCGAGGCGGAAATGCCGGCCCGGCGTGAGGAGATTCATCACGCCAAAGAGGAAGGTATCGTTTTCCGTATGCTTACAAATCCCGTTGGCATCCAGGGGGATGAAAAGGGCAATGTGACCGCCATGACCTGTGTGGAAATGGAACTTGGTGAACCGGACGCCTCCGGCCGCCGCCGCCCTGCCCCCAAACCCGGCAGCGCCTTTACTATGATGGTGGATACGGTGATTGTGGCCATCGGCAACAGTCCCAACCCCCTCATCAAAAAAACCACCCCGGGGCTTGACACCCAGAAGTGGGGCGGTATCATTGCCGATGAGGAAACGGGGCGCACCAGCATAGATGGTGTATGGGCCGGGGGCGACGCCGTCACAGGCGCGGCCACCGTCATTCTCGCCATGGGCGCGGGGAAAAAAGCAGCCAAGGATATACATGAATATTTGTCAAAAAAATAAGGGCGGATCATAGCTTTTGCCATTTCTCCGGGATGTTCGCCTGTACAAAAGGACGCAAAAGGAGAAGACAATGCTGGATAAATCCATACCCTACCGGGATATCCTCATGCGGGCAGATGGTGTTTCCCCTGGTTTTTCCCTCAAACTGCCGGATGACATTCATATCAAAACATATGATACGGGCGACGAAAAGGAATGGGCGGCTATTGAAACCTCAATAGGAGAGTTTGACTGCCTGATGAAGGCGGAGGAGCGTTTCGCGAAAGACTTTCTTGGCGTACCTTCGGAGGCCCGCCGCCGATGCTTTTTTGCGCTGTCACCGCAAGGCGTATTTGCAGGCACCTGCTCCGCATGGTTTGAAAAGACCGGGGAAAACGAAACGGGTCTATTGCATTGGTTTGCGGTCCGACCGGAATACCAGCGGATGGGCGTCGGTACGGCGCTGCTGAAAAGAGTAATGCAGTTTTTTGAGGAGGAAAATACATTCCCTGTCTACCTGCATACCCAGACTTGGAGCCATGAAGCCATCAGGCTGTATATGAAGGCAGGCTTTTACATGCTTAAGGACGCGGCTTTCCAAAGGAATGAGAATGACTATGAGCAGGCTGTCAGCATCCTGCGCAGCGTGGTCCCTCCGGATATGCTGCAAAAATGGATCGATGCTTCCAGGTGAATGCAGAAACTTTTGCCAGAGCAATTAAAAATCCGCCATGGTAGTGGCGGATTTTTTGATAAAGACTGGTTTAAAGCATTTCCCCGGCGACATGCTTGTCCGCAACGTTTACCTTCCACCGGCCCGAAATGAAAAACCCCAAAACCATCAACAGCGAAACCATCGAGGCCATCGGCGCACCCAGGCCCAAGCCTTTCAGCCCCCAGCCCAACACCTTGCCAAACAGATAGGATGCCGGGATCCTTGCAAGCAAAGAAGAAATCAAGCCCGTAAACAAGGAAAACGT
>JAEZJP010000018.1 GCA_023415715.1 Bacillota bacterium | reverse complement strand
TTTCGAAAAGAAAAGAGGCTGTCTCCGTGATTTCACTCACTTTGAGACAGCCCCTTTTGACTGTGAGGCTTGAGTGGATCATGCTTTAGTTTCATATTATCTGATACATAAATTGGAATTTGTCAGCTTCATATAATGCTTATTTTGAACAATACTACTTTAACTGCTTCCTCATGACAAGCCCTTGTTCAGTCTCTAAAGACACATGAAACCCACTTTTTTTATACATCTCAAAATGGCCTCCAAAATTTGATGATTGATAACTAGATTCTTTGTACGGGTATGCCTCCACAAAGTCAAAGCCATCTTGGACCGCATCCTTACACACACGCTCCAACAGCATCGTGGCAATGCCTTTTCGTTTCATCTCCGGCGCAATCACGAAACAGAATATGGATTTCACCTTTATGCCCGTGCTGGATTCCTCTAAAGGCACATAATCCATAAATCTTCGCCAACTAGCGCATTTCAAGCAATCTGATTTTGTATTGGCGTTGCACCATCCAACGACCGCATCGCCAAAATACGCAAGATATCCTTGTATGTTATTGCCTTTAACATATTGTAAGGCACATTCTCTTCTTTTCTCTGCTGATGAAAGATCTTTGCCCTCATAATCATCGTTGCACCAACACACACAATAACATTTATGTTCATCCACATTCTTATCGTGTGGTGTAGTATCAAAAAAATGTACGTAATCTTCTGCAAGGTCTGGTATCAGTTTGCGTATCTCAATAGACATTCATTGCCTCCACAAAATATGTATAATCTGCAATTCAAATTCCTGTTTGTCTATCTCTCGTATTATTCTTACAATCCTTCCGAAAAATCGGAATTTGTTTGCTTTATAGACAAAGGCTCCATTTATTAGGTATGATATCATGATTTCCATTATATATCAATTATTGAAAATATAATGATTATGCAGAAGGCCGGGCCTGCATACAGCAGGTTCCCGGCCATTTTGTTGATGAGAAGTAATTTATTTTCTGCTTTCTTCCCGGCTCAGCCGAAGGGTGTGATGCATTTCAGTGAAAAATTCACTATAGCGCAGGTTTTCCGCCGGAATTCTTGTGATGCCGGCCCGAAGGGATACTGGTATTTCCCGGCCGTTCCAAGAAATCGGCTTTCCGTTGAATGCAAGTATCTGATACATATACGTTTCCGCATCACGCATTTCACTCTTTCCCGTAACTAGTGCAAATTCATCACCGCCAATGCGCAGTACAAGCATATCGTCTGATGCGGCGCTTTCGATCCTTCGAGCCGCTTCCAAAATGGTCTTGTCACCCGCATCCCAGGCAATTTCGTTGATAGGCAGCAGCCCGTTCACATCAAAGCAAACCACATAGGTGCCCCGCATTTTTTGAAACATTTCGTACGCCTCGGACAAGTCTACTTTCTTCCTTGCCATCTCCGGGTCATCTCCTTCGTGATATTTGTATTCGATCCTTGGAAACAGGCCGCGGAACCGCCATGTTTCCTTGTAAGCCGATGGCGTCACATCCCACATCCGCTTGAAGGCGCGGGCAAACACCTCCGGTGAGTTGTATTGGTACCGCATGGCAATCTCTGTGACCGTGCCATTTACGTTCGCAATATCCCGCGCAGCGTTTGTCAGCCTGCGCTTGGCGATATACTCTTTGAGGCTGTGGTAAAGCGCATACCGGAACAGCTTTTGCAGCCCGGAAAGGGAAGAACAGCAGGCTTTCGCCACATCTTCACCCGTGATGGGGTCGCAAAGATGCTCTTCAATGTAGTTGACCGCAGTTTCCAGCAGAAAGAAGTTTCGCATGGTTTCACATCCCGGCACGATGCAATAACGTTATTGTGATTGTATTCTATCATGAAGTAAGTCGATTACGCTTGATGATTTGGGCATATTTTGCATTTATGTGATGAAATGTGCAAAGGCGCTAAGGAACGGCCCTCATCTGGTTTTCATAAAGAATAATGGAACGATAAGCGCCATGCTTGCCGAAATGTTAGCGATCAACCATTCCGGCTGCTCGCATGACAAAAGGGGTGTAGCCTATGGATTCCATCTTTCAAGGGTTGACAGGCCGGATTGTGCTTCCCAACAATCCCTTATACAATGAGTTAAGGCAGGGCTATAACAGGGCGATACAGCAATACCCTGTGGTGATAGACTATTGCCAAAATGAAGCTGATGTTTCCAATGCGGTTTTGTGGGCCAGGGAGCATGATGTGCCCATCCGCATCCGCAGCGGCGGTCATAACTATGAAGGCTATTCCAACGGCAATTGCACGCTGGTGATTGATATCAGTGAAATGAACACCATGGAAATAGACGAATGCGAGGGAGTTCTCCGAGTGCAGGCCGGCGTGACCAACGGACAGGTATACGGATTCGTATCTTCAAGGGGCTATCCGTTTCCCGGCGGAACATGCCCCACCGTGGGGGTGAGCGGATATGCCTCCGGCGGCGGATGGGGGCTTTCCTGCCGGATGTTTGGCCTTGGATGCGACAGCCTGCTTGAAATCAGGATGGTGAATTTTGAGGGAAAGGTGCTGACGGCCAACCGCATGCGCAACGCCGACCTTTTCTGGGCATTAAGAGGCGCCGGAGGCGGGAATTTTGGCGTTATTACAGGTATGACCTTCAGGCTTCCGCCACGTTTGAATAGGGTGACATTGATTGAAATCGACTATCTGCATGTAAGTTCCCGGGAACAGGTGCGATTTTTGCAAACATGGCAGAATTGGCTTGCATCCGCCGATAACAGGATGACGCTGATCGCCAGGATTTACAACTCAGAAAGTGATGGCCTGGCGATGCTGGCAAGGGGAATTTTCTACGGGGAGCCGGAGGAAGCAAGGGAAATTTTAAGATGCTTCCTTGCCCTTGAAAACGCGGAACCCAATTTTGAATATGTCAGCTTCCTGGAGGCTGTGACAATCATTGGCAGTTTCTATCCGCCCTTTGAAAAATTCCAATCCGTCAGCCGCTTTGTATTGCGGGAATTATCGGTGAAGGAATGCGAAACATTAGCCGAAATCGTGAGCCGCCCGCCGCAGGGGTCTGTGTTTGCAGGTGTGTCCCTTTATGCACTGGGCGGCAGGGTTGCAGATATTGGCGTTAACGAAACGGCTTTCTTCTACCGCCAGGCGGGCTATATTCTCTGGCTGGAAACGGTATGGGAAAATAACAGGTTTGCACAGGAAAACATGGATTGGATCAACATGTGGTTTCCGTGCTTTGCATCCATGACCGAGGGTTCTTACGTCAATTTCCCGTATGATGAGCTTCCCTGTTATTTGGAGGAATACTACGGGGAGCATGCAGGCGTACTTCGTAAAATTAAAGAGAAATATGATCCACTAAACGTATTCACCTACCCGCAGGGTATTGATGGGCTTAAAAAAGCGAAGCATTTCTTCCATGAGAAAGGCACCTCCGGCACAGAGGAAAGCCTCTTCGAAAACAGAACGGACACATTCAATCACCGTGGATTCAGGTATGTGAGAAAGCAGGAATAGCTTTTGTTTCATATATGTATCCATGCAAAGAAATGAAAATATCGAATGTTTGTTTGCTTTTGGTTTCCGGTGCATGGACAAGCGTGTTGCCATGGGCTATAATGGAAAGGAAATTTGTATGCGCTATTGGGGGCACAGGCATGAATCTGGAGCAATTGCTGGACCGCTGGAAGCAGGACGAATATTTCATGGAAAACGTCACCTGCTGGCATACGATTCCCGCCCGGCCTGCCCAGTATGGGGACTATCCGGAGGGGATTGATCCGCGCATCCCCGAGGTCCTGTCAAAACGCGGTATCCACCGCCTGTACACCCATCAGGCGTCAAGCCTTGCCGCCACGGGAGAAGGCAAAGATGTGGTGGTGGTCACGCCTACCGCCTCCGGCAAAACCATGTGTTACAACCTGCCGGTGCTGTCGGCCATATTGCAGAATCCCGATTCCAGGGCGTTGTACCTGTTTCCCACAAAGGCACTGTCCCAAGATCAGGTAAGTGAACTGTATACTCTCATCGAAGCGTTGAATGTGGATATCAAAACCTATACCTACGACGGGGACACGCCTGGCTCCGCACGCAAAGCTGTAAGGCAGGCAGGCCATATCGTAGTCACCAACCCGGATATGCTCCACAGCGGTATCTTGCCGCAGCACACCAAATGGGTAAAGCTTTTCGAAAACCTGCGCTATATTGTGATCGACGAAATCCACGCTTACCGGGGCATTTTCGGCAGCAATCTGGCCAATGTCTTAAGAAGGCTTTTGCGTCTTTGCGCATTCTATGGCAGCCATCCCACCTTCATATTGTGCAGTGCAACCATTGCAAACCCCAAAGAACTGGCGGAAACACTCACCGGCCGACCCGTGACGATGATCGATAACAACGGCGCGCCTACAGGGGAAAGGCATTTCATCTTCTACAACCCGCCGGTAGTGAACAGGCAGCTGGGCATACGCAAAGGCTCCGTGCAGGAGACGAAGTCTATCGCTTCGATGCTCCTAAATAACGGCGTGCAGACCATTGTCTTTGCCAAAAGCCGTCTGATTGTGGAAGTGTTGACACGGCATTTGAAAGACATGGTGCGCGATCCCCTGGGCAATGCCGGCCGGGTACGGGGTTACCGGGGTGGATATCTGCCCAGCGAGCGGCGGGATATAGAATCCGGCCTTCGCCGCGGAGCAATCGATGCGGTGGTATCCACCAATGCGCTGGAGCTGGGCATCGATATCGGCGCGCTGGAAGCCTGCGTACTGTGCGGTTATCCCGGCACCATTTCCAGCACATGGCAGCAGGCTGGCCGGGCCGGCCGCCGCAAGGGCACATCGGTCATGGTTATGGTCGCATCCTCCACCGCTATCGACCAGTACATCGTGACCCATCCCCATTACTTTTTCAGCCAGTCTCCGGAGCATGCGCTGCTCAATCCCGACAACCTGTATGTGCTGCTCAGCCATTTCAAGTGTGCCGCCTACGAGCTGCCCTTTGAGGATAATGAGACATTCGGCAACGTGGCATCTACCCAGGAACTGCTTGACTATCTCTCGGAGGAGAACATCCTGCGCCACGTGGAGGGCCGATACCACTGGATGGCGGAGGATTTTCCGGCATCGGAAATATCCCTGCGCTCGGCGGCAAATGAAAACTTTCTGATCGTGGACATTACAAACCCAGCCCATCACAGGGTGATAGGGGAAATGGACCGCTATACCGTGCCCATGCTGTTGCATGAGAACGCCATCTATATGCATGAGGCGCAGCAGTACCAGGTGGAAAAGCTGGATTTTGACGGCTGCAAGGCCTTTATCCGCCAGGTGGATGTAGATTACTATACTGACGCCGATTTGAACATAAGCTTAAGCCTGCTGGATATCGCCGAAGAGAAGGGTGAGCCCCAAAGCCTTAACCTGGCATTGGGGGAAGTGAAGGTAACCACCCTGGTGAAGATGTTCAAGAAAATGAAGCTGGACACCCATGAAAACCTGGGTTTTGGCCCCGTGCGGCTGCCGGAAACCGATATGCACACCACCGCCATGTGGTGGACGCTGCCAGACGCCATTGCCGATAAATATGGCAAGGATGAACTGCAAAGCGGCATGCTGGGTGTATCGAATCTTTTACGCATCGTGGCCCCGTTGTACCTTATGTGCTCGCCCAGGGACATCAGCGTCATTTATCAGGTGAAAGGAACCTTTACCCAGAAGCCTACGCTTTTCGTGTACGACAACAGCCCCGGCGGCATCGGCCTTGCAGAAAAATGCTTTACCATGCAAAGCTTGCTTATCAATCACGCGCTAGATATTGTATCAAATTGCGAATGTAAGGAAGGCTGTCCCTCCTGCGCGGGGCCGGTGGGGGAAATCGGCACGGAGGGCAAGAAGGCATCTATCTCCCTTTTGAAGGAGATGATTGCGTGCCCATAAGCCTCCGGGATAAACTAAAGGCGGTAGACAAGCCTAAGCCTCAAAATGAAGATAAACCGGCCACACCTAAAACGGGTTGCTATCATGAGGAAAAAAGCCTTCCTTGGGCGGAGCTTACTGGTATCCAAAGGGAGTTGACTTTTTCCGGCCGTATACTGGGGCTTGTGCTTGGGCAGGCGGTGCCCGAAAACATCAATCCACATCGTATTCTTTTTCTCGATACGGAGACGACAGGGCTTTGCGGCGGCGTGGGTACCCTTGCCTTTCTTACGGGCGCCGGCTACTTTACCAAGGATGGGTTTACCGTTCACCAGTGGGTGATGCGCGATTATCCCGAGGAGCGGTTCATGCTCACCGCCCTTCAGGCTCTGTGCGACGGATTTGATCTTGTAGTCACCTTCAACGGCAAAACCTTCGACCTTCCTCTTTTGCAGGCCAGGATGCTTATGAACCGCATGGAAACGGACGCACTGGAAAAGATGATCCATGCAGATCTATTGCACCCTGCGCGCAGGGTGTGGAAGCTGAGGCTGAAAAGCTGCCGTTTGAGCCGCCTGGAGGAGGAGATTTTTCTTTCACCAAGGGAGAATGATCTGCCGGGCAGCGAAGCGCCGGAGCGGTTCTTTCAGTTTCTGAAGACAGGAAACTTTCATTTGCTCAAGGACGTGATCGATCACAACCGGCAGGACATCGTATCGCTCGCAAGGCTTTTCTACAGGCTGTTGAGCGTATATGAAAAGCCGGAGCAGCAGAGCTTTTTTGAGGACATATTCAGCGTGGGCCGGGCGTTGGAAAAGCAGGGGGAGACTGATCTGGCCAGGCACTGCTATCATCTTTGCACGGGAGGCAGCGTAAAAACCCAGGCGCAGTTGAGCCTTGGCCGAAGCTTCCTTCGCGCAAGGGAGGTCGGTGAGGCCTTATCAGCCTATCAGCAGATGATTTCCTGCCATGAGGGGGGCCTCATCCCTTATATCGAGCTGGCCAAACTATACGAGCACCGTCTGCATGATGTAAAAAATGCCCTGGAAATCACAAAAGCAGCTATTTTACTGGCATCGGAACCAATGCTTTCATCCAAAACCGCTATGCAGGAAATGCAAAATGAGTTACAATACCGTTATATGCGTCTTAAAAAAAAGACGCAGACATTGACCCTTACGAAGGAGGCGCGGATACGATGAGTTTTATGGGAAATATCAAGGGCCGCATGGCTCTTGCCAAGCAGGGAAAGGGCGACATAGAGGGCGCGAAGAAGCAGTATGAGGAGGCTTTGGCCGCCGGAATGGATTCCGCCCAATACATGCTGGCGTATTCCGTGCTGCTTTTGCGGGATGGGGAGTATGAAAAGGCTAAGGGAGTGCTTGTGAAAACGCAAAAGGCACCCGGCCTTAATGATGCCCAGCGCCAGCAGCTGTTCATGAATTATGCCGTCGCATGCTATAAGCTGGGGGATTTGGGCCGTGCGATTGAGATGATGGAAAAACAGCACCAGCGCAGCCCCAGCGGCCTGATCTATGGCACGTTGGGCTATTTGTACGTAGAAAGTGGAGATTTGGAGAAAGCCAAAGCTTTCAATCAGGAAGCCCTGGATTACGACGATTCAGATCCCATCGCTCTGGATAACATGGGGCAGACTCTATACCGCCTGGCGGGGGATAAGGAGGCTGCCAAACCCTACTTTGAAAAGGCACTGAAAGAAAAGTCCTCCCAGATCGACACCCTGTATTTCCTGGCCCAATACGACATTGAAGCCGGGAATAAGGAAGCCGCCATTGAGAAACTGGAAAAGGCGCTGGAAGGCCGGTTCTCACCGCTTAATCACGCCACGCGGGAAAAAGTACAGGAATTGCTGAATCAGCTGAAAGTATGACGGGGTGAGCGGTATGCAGCTTAAGGACATCAAAGCCGTACTTTTTGATCTGGATGGCGTGATCGTATCCACCGACGACTGCCATTACGAAGCCTGGCAGCAGCTGGCCGACAATCAGGGCATTTATTTCGACCGGGAAATAAACCAGCGCCTGCGCGGCGTGAGCCGCATGGAGAGCCTTGAAATTCTTCTGGAACGGGCCAAGCGTACCTATACGGAAGAAGAAAAAATCGCCATGGCTTCGGAAAAGAACGAAACGTACAAGCGCCTGGTCATGATGATTACGCCCGCGGCCATCCTTCCCGGAGCCATGGAGACGCTTGCAAAGCTTCGGGAGAAGGGCATTTTGATCGCCATCGGCTCCTCCAGCAGGAATACGCCCATCATTTTAAAGCAGATTGGTCTGGAAGGATATTTTGACGCCGTGGCCGACGGTAACCACATCAAAAACAGCAAGCCTGATCCGGAGGTGTTCCTTCTGGCCGCAAAGATGCTGAACATTCCTCCCGAATATTGCCTGGTAGTGGAGGATGCCGACGCCGGAGTGGAAGCTGCCCTGAATGGAAACATGCGGGTGCTTGGCGTGGGTTCCGCAGCTAAAAATCTCAGGGCGACGGTCGTTGCGGACTCTTTGAATAACATTGATCTGGCTTCTTTGATCGCGTAGTATACGGACCCTGTTGGGATTTCTTGTTAAGTGGCAGCAGTTGGGAGGAATGTGTATGTTGGACCGGCAGGTTGCTCAGGATGTATTGACGGAAGCCATGAAGACCGGCGGAGATTTTGCTGAAATATATCTCGAAGACAGGCGCAATAATGTGCTGCAAATGCGCGGGGGAAAGATTGACACGGTACTCCGCGGAAGGCGGCACGGAGCCGGCATCCGCGTGTTTCAAAACCTGTCCGCCATTTACGTATACACCAACGACACCTCAAGGGAAGGTCTCATGGAATGCGCCAGGCGCGCCGCTGCGGCGGTGAAGGCCGGGAAGGCGGTTTTACCAAAGCTTTTGCAGCCCCGCGAGACTGTATCCATACACCCCGTCACCTATTTCCCCACCACGGTAAAGGCTGTGCAAAAGGCGGAAAAACTGAGGGCAGCCCATGCGGCGGCTTCAGCCTCTGCGGAAGTAAAGCAGGTGGTATTGGGTTATATGGATTCAGAGCAGGATGTGTGGATTGCCAACAGCGAGGGGCTTTTCACGTGCGACGAAAGGGTCTACTCCCGTTTGTCCTGTTCCGCCGTTGCATCCGATGGCACGGAGAATCAGACTGGATCCTGCAATCCCGGAGCCATGATGGGCTTTGAGCTGTTCGACCATGGAGTGGACCCTGAAAAGGTAGGCAAGGAAGCGGCGGAAATCGCCGTCACCATGCTACACGCCCCGGTTTGTCCGGCAGGTGTGATGCCGGTTGTCATCGACAACGGCTTTGGCGGCGTAATCTTCCATGAGGCATGCGGACACAGTCTGGAGGCAACGGTTGTTGCTTTCGGCACCAGCGAATTTACTGGGAAGCTGAATCAAAAAATTGCTGCCGACTGCGTGACGGCCATTGACGACGGCACTATGCCAAACGAATGGGGCAGCCTGAACATTGACGATGAAGGTACGCCCACCACACGTTTGGTGCTTATTGAAAACGGCATCCTGAAAAACTACATGGTGGATAAGCTAAACGGCCGGCGCATGAATATGATGTCCACCGGCAGCTCCCGCCGGGAAAGCTATGCTTTTGCCCCCACATCCCGCATGCGCAATACCTATATTGCCGCGGGGCAGGATGATGAGCGGGAAATGATCGCAACCATGGGTGACGGGCTGTATGCAAGGCGCATGGGAGGCGGTTCGGTAGACCCCGCCACGGGAGAATTTAATTTTAACGTCATGGAAGGGTATCTGGTGAAGGACGGAAAGGTCGCTTCCCCGGTGCGTGGTGCATCATTGATCGGCCGCGGTTCTGAAGTGCTGATGCGCATAGACAGAGTGGGAAAAGATATGCAGATGTCGCAGGGCATGTGCGGCAGCGTCAGCGGCAGCGTACCTACCAACGTTGGTCAGCCCATGATCCGCGTAAGTCATCTCACCGTCGGCGGAAGATAGGAGGCAGATCATTATGATATTGGATGCTTTTTTGCATAAGCTGATGGATGCGGCCCGTGATGCGGGCATTGAGGCTGCCGAAGCGTACATTGCCTCCGGCGACAGCTTCAGGGCGGTGTCCGCACAGCAAGAAATCGTGCAGTACGCTGTGAACACCACCTGCGGTCTTTCATTGCGCGGCCTTTACGGGGGCAAGATGGGCTACGCTTCTACTGAGGTCATGGATGAAGAGGCCGTGAGCCAGTTGGTGAACGGCGTGATGGAAAGCGCCTCCCTGTCGGAGGATGAAGACAGACAGTTCATTTACGCCGGGGATAAGTCATATCCCAATGTGGATACCTATAACCCGGCATTGGAAAGCGTAACCCCCAAAGAGAAACTGGACTTTGTTCTGAGCATGGAAAAGGCGGCGGTCAATAGCGATTCCCGTGTCAAACAGGTGAAGTACAATACCGTTATATCCGGTGTCGGTCAGGTTCGCATCAAAAACACGTATGGTCTGGACATTACCTACAAAGGAAACTACTGCGGCGCTTACCTGCAGCCCATCGCAAGGGAAGGCGACAAGACCAGCACCGCCTTTGATATTTCCCTTACCCACGATTTTTCCAATCTCAATTATCAAAGCCTGGCGGAATCAGCAGTGAAAAAAGCTGTATTCGGCCTGACCGGGAAGCCTGTAAAGAGCGGAACATACCATATCATTCTGGAAAACGGCGCCATGGCCGACATATTGGATACATTTTCCGGGATATTCTCCGCCGAAAATACACAGCACGGGCTTTCGCTTTTGAAGGGTCGGGTGGGGGAAACCATTGCATCAAGTTGTGTGGTATTGATGGATGATCCGCTTTTGCCTTACGGTGAGGGCAGCCGACCCTTTGATGCAGAGGGCGTGGCCTCCAAGACCAAGGCAGTCATTGAGAACGGCGTACTGAAAACGCTTCTGCACAACCTGAAAACCGCCCAAAAGGATGGCGTACAGACCACCGGCAACGCCAGCAAGGGTAGCTACAGCGCACCTGTAAGGGTATCGGCCACCAATTTCTTTTTAAAGCCCGGGCGGGATGACCTGGAATCATTGATGAAAAGGATGGGCGATGGGCTTGTGATTACCGAAGTGAGCGGCTTGCACAGCGGTGCCAATGGTGTCAGCGGTGACTTTTCGCTGCTTGCAAAAGGATTTATTGTCAAAGAAGGAAAAAAAGGAGAACCCGTCGAACAAATTACAATAGCAGGAAATTTTTATCAAATGCTGAAAAATATTCAGGTTGTAGGCAGCGATTTAAAGTTCCCCGGCAGCAATGTCGGCAGCCCGTCCGTAGACGTAGGGGAAATGGCGGTGGCCGGAGCTTAGCAATAAATTGAAAATTCTGCCCGCTTAAAAAAACCGATACAAAGGCTTCGCAAGGAGGAGATTTGATGACGCAAGTGCTTTCGTTTTTGTTTTCGGCAGGATACTATCTGGTATGTTTGTCGGTACTTCTGCGGGCCGCGTTGATGTATGCGGCGTTCTTGAAAACATCTCCGGAGGGGCGGAAAAAGGCTCAACCATCCCTTGCGATTTCTGCAGTAGTGGAAATTGCCTGGTGTGCGCTGGTAGGCCTAAGCTTCAGCGTGTCCCATGTGGATTTCATTCCTCTGGCGCTTTCCATACTGGGCTTGTCCGTATTAAGGCGGATCGCTCCCTTTGAAAAGGTTGGTTCCCAGCACGTTTACAGCCTGCTGTCCTCCCTGCTTCCTAAAAAGCAGGCGTCATTGGCGCGGGCAACGGCGTTGCATTTATTCTGACGCGTAAAAAATGCATATCCCCTCCCGGCGCACTGGGAGGGGTATTTTTTCTGAAACGGGGAAATGAATGCCGGGTCATCTTTTCGGATGACCCGTTTTTTTGTTACCTTGCAACTACATTGCCGCAGGCAATCTCAGGACCAGAGTCACCGGAGGGCTGTGTTCTGTAGTCGTCGGGGTTTTGGTGGATAACTACGGCCCTTCCTATGGCTTCAGACACGGTGAAGCGGGGCGTGAAAAAGCTCAAATGCGCCGAACCGCCCTTGGTGGGCGCTGCCAGCAGCACGGGGAAGTCGCCGGCATGCTCAGGATGAGGCTGGTTGGTGGGGTTGTAATGCCCACCGGCTTGTGGGAAAGGATTGATGGTCCCGTCGGGATTGGTAACGGGCCCGCCTCCGCAGTTGCCCGAGTGCAGGTGGAAAGCAAAGAAATTGGAGGGCGTCTGTGGCAGGCCTGCGATATCCGCCTGCACATTGGTACCTCCCACCGCTTCCTTGAAGACCACCGTCCCGCGGATATTGGGACAGGCGGGGCTGCCCGACACATTGGCGATGGCTTTGGCTGGGCTGACCGGTCCGGTCATGCCTGTTTCATTCATAAGCATTATTTTCAACTCCGGTTTATTGATAAGCGCAGGGATATCCTGCTGTTCATACTATGATGTTTTCCTTGTTTTGCGGAATAGCTTTCCAAGTCTCATAAAACTATAATCACCGTACCGCGAGTCCCTGTGTGCCAAGCACAGGAATGTCTTCCCCGCTTGCCACCTGAATACGCATCAATCTTCCGTTTTCACGTATTTCAAAAGCGGATACGGTGCCCTGATTGCCGTTAAGGACATAGAAGAATCGTCCGTTGGGGCTGACATCATTGTCGATGGGAGCGCCTTGTGGCGTTCCTTCCGGCGTGCTGCGAACATTCTCCAAGAGTGTCAGTATACCATTCTCCTGGACACGGAAGACGGATATGGTGCCGCTGCCCGCGTTGGAAGTGTAGGCGAAACGCCCGGATCTGGATACAGATACCCAGCAGGTGCCTTGTTGCCCGTTAGGAACGGAGCCGCTGATTACTGTGAGCGTACCGTTTTCGTTCAGTTTGTATGATGAAAGCGCGTTTACACCTGATTCCGACACCAACAATATGCCACTTCTGGTGAAAGTTGCGCCAAAGGGGCCTGCACCGTTTGAAGCGTTGGATACTTGCAGTGTGGCTGTGCCGTTTCTTTCGATGCGGAATACGGTGATTCTGTTCGTTGCCAGCTCAGTAACCACCAGCTGCCTTCCGCTTAAACTGAACAGCACTTGAGCCGGCTTGGCATTGACTGCGCTCAATGTGCGTGTGGAATTTGGGATCATCGTAAGCACACCGCAGCGGTCAATGGTGAAGCCAGTGATGTTGGAGGCGAAGTTGTTGCTGCTGTTGCCCGCGTTGGAAACGTACAGAATGTTACCGTGCTGGGAAAGACTGTTGGGCTGCACTCCTCCGGAATTAACAACCGAGGCCCTAACAAGCCCGCCATCCAGCATGACACGGAAACTGGTAATGGTATTACTGCCCGCATTCACATTAAACAGGAACCGCCCGCACCGGGACAGGATCAGCGAACCCTGTGACGACAGCGGATCCACACCGCCGTCGGTGCCTCTGCCGCCGGTGGGAAAAAAGTCGCGCAGAGCCAGAGTGCCATCTTTGAATCTGCGGAAAGCTGCAATTTCATTCTCTACAGCGCTGTTGGTCATGATATATACAACGCCTTTTGGCCTATCGATATCTTCCAAACGCATTTGGATTCCTCCTTGAGAGTAGTCTCCTTATATATGTATGCGCGGGAAGGGCCATGTGCGCAGGCTTGTTTATGAAGGGTACAAACACGAAAAAGCCGGGGTATTTCCCTGGCTTTTTCGCGCAAAATATAGAATTATGCCGAAGTGGCCTCGCTGCTGCGGGTCACATTCTTGATCCATTTATTGCCCCTCAGGCGCAAGAAGGCGATGATCCATTTGAAGCATTGGTCAATTCGTGTGCACAGGAATACGATTGGCAGCGGGGCTTTGAAAACAAAGGCTGCCAGCGCCGTTATGGGAAGCACGATCAACCAGCCGCAGATCATATCGACCATGGCCACAAAACGGCTGTCGCCCGCGCCGCGGTTGATGCCAACAAAGCAGCTTGCGTGATAGCTTGTGCCGACGAGGGTTACGGCCAGCAGGGAGATCATGGCGGTGCTTAAGGAAAACACCTCTGGATTCTTGGCGGAACCATAGAGCATGGTAAAAGGCGTACCAAGCAGAAAGACCACCGCAGCCATCACAAGGCCTATAAAAAAGAACATTATTTGTATCGTCTTGGAATACTCCCGGGCTTTGTCATATTCTCCGGCGCCCACCGCTTTGCCTACAACCACACTTGCGCCGCCGGCCAAGGCAAATGTGAACATGGTGCCTAGGTTGGCTATAGCGGATGCGATGCTGTTCGCAGCAGCGAAAATCGTGCCCATCTGACCGATGATCACAGCTTTGAGCATGCCGACAAGCGACCATTGCATGTCGGTGATGCCTACAGGCAGCCCATAACGGATATAGTCACGTATGACCCATTTTTCCGTGCGTACAAGTTCCCTTGGCTTTATGTCAATGGCCTTTTGCACCCTGAAGGTGTACAACCACACGATCACAAGTTCCACAATCCTGGCTATAAGCGTTGCAACAGCCGCGCCCTGAACGCCCATGGCAGGCAGGCCCAGCTTGCCGAAAATCAAAACGTAGTTCAATCCGACGTTGGTGAATAGTGAAACGATGGTGGCATACAGTGTCACACGCACCACTTCCATGGCCCGCAGCATCCCGGTCAGTGCTGCAGTAAGGGCAAAGGGAAGATAGCTGAAGCAGACGATAGCCATGTATTCCCCGGCCATGTTTACTGTCTGCACTTCCTTTGCCTTAACGACCATGCCGATTACGGCATTGGGAAACAGAATTAGCAGGATCATAAACAACGCGGCAACGGCCATGCAAACCATGGTGACGATGGAAAAAATCATTTTGATGCGCTTAATGTCTTTCTTGCCCCAGTATTGGGAGATCAATACACCGGAACCACTCACGAGCCCCAGAAGCGTAGCGGTATAAAAGGCTGTCACGGCATTCACCTGGGATACTGCTGCCTGGGCAGTCACACCGTTTGGCATGGAGGAAACCATAATATCGTCTGCCAGTACTACCAGAAAGGAGATCAGCGATTGGAACGCCACGGGAAGGGCAATACGAAAGATCGTGCGGTAGAACTGCTTGTCACGTGTCATTAAAATTGATCCTCTTTTCATGATTCCGAATAACACCTTTTACAACAGGATAGCATATTTCCCGCATAATGGGAAGGGCTTGCCTTCCATTCTGGAATAATGCAGCATAAGGCTGGAAAAATAACCGTATGAATACAACATTTTGGACTAACACGGTATGGTATGTTGCACTGGCCATCATCAGCATAGCAATGGTCTCAATCAGCATGATAAAATCTTCCAAACGCAAAAAAACACTGGCATTCTTTTTTGCCGTGCTGGGAATGACATATTTCTTGGAAAGTATTTTGATGCTTGTTACCGATGCATATACTTATTATCCCAAGATTGCAACCGACAGCTTTCACGAATCGCTGATCGGCAATTTCTTCTCCCAATATTCCGTATCCGCTTCTGCCGTTCTGATGTCGGTATTTGGTTTGAACTTCTTATGGCAAATAGGTTTTTCCATTGCCTATTTCCTGATCGATGTGTTGTTTGTCCGTCTTGGAATTTATACTCACAACTGGTATCAATCATGGTATACACTGGGAGGATTCTTTCTCTATAGCTGGATCGTCAGAAAATGGTACGGAAAGGTCTTTGCAAATCCATCGAAGTTCGTTTATCTCGCAACGCTCTTTCTCAGTATCTTTGCCATCGGCGGAAACGCCTTCGGAACAACGCTGAATTTTCTTGAAATCCGCAGGTACAGCTTGGGTTTGTTTGAACAGGCAGCAAAGGATCATACCGCAACAAGCATCATCTATGACATTCTGATTATTATGGTGCTAATTCCCTTGTACCGACTGAAATCACATGCTTTCTTGAAATGCCTTATATTCCTTATGATGTTTGTTTTCGATTACGTTCTTTTCAGAGTGGGAGTGATTATTGCAAAACCGGGCTGGTTTGCGGCCGGTACGATAATCACCATGTTTGGCAACTATGCTATTACAGGAATGGTGGACCGCGAACTTCACGATAGGAATTATTTACTCAAGTAACAGCATCTTTTCAAAGCACACGGCTTCCGGCCTGCCTTGATACCGGCCATAGTTGGGTATCCTCGAGAATCCATTCCGCTCATAGAATGATACGGCTCCCTGATTTACAATCCTTGTCTCCAAGCGCAGCGCTTCATAGCCCATTTCGGCTGCTTGATGCTCTAAAAAGAATAACAGTTTCGACCCCACGCCGGAAGATCTTTCGCGCACATACATACGCTTGACCTCAGCCGTTTTTTCATCCATGGGCCTGAATGCTCCGCAGCCGATTGCATCCCCCTTTAAATTACGGGCAATAACGAACAGGCTGCGGGGGATACACACATCCTCTACGTTGAAGGAACTTTGGCCGCCGTCTCCCGTGATGGACTGCAGGCATATCGACAGCTCGTTCATCAATTGGACAGCGTCAGATGAGCGGGGGTCTTCCGCCTTGATGATGATTTCTTCAGAATTCATTTTAAACCCTCCACAGATGAAGGCAAGAGTATACCATGAAATGTAAAAAGAACCACCGGGGTTATTAGAACATATAATGGAATACCCGTCAAACTATTTTTGATTTGGGAGGGGACGTATAGTGACGGATGGATTGATAGAAAAGAGCCTTAATGGTTCTTTTATGCTTGATAACCGGGATGAATACCTCAAGCAGATTGTAAAACCTTCAGAATACACAAGCGTTCAGGCGGCGGATGCTCCGATGGAAGTTGCACGGGCAAGAATAAAGGGACATCCGCTTGCATATGTCAGCATTTTTTCAGGCAATAGTGTAGCCGTAGTGGATATGGTTGAAGCCAGAAAATTATTGGATTTAACCGTCGGCCTTGGACCTTTGGGCATTGATATCAACAGGCACCGCAACGTGGCGTATGTAACCAATTTCTCCGGCAATTCTATTTCGGTGATCGAACTTAGAAATAATGTGGTCATCAACACCGTAAAAGTTGGGTTGCAGCCTGCGGGGGTGAAAACATCAAGGGACGGCAGGCATTTTTATGTTGTCCACTATGGTGAACCGTCTGTATACGTGCTGGATGCCTACAGCCTGCAAAAGGTAACGGAAATACCTCTGCCCGCCATAGGATTCCAGATCGATATAACCACCGACGGGCTGCTGGCATTTGTAAGCCTGAGAAATACGGCCCAAGTAGCGGTAATTGATCTTGGCATCAATCTTGTTGTGAAGGTGTTAAAGGCTGGGACCGGCACGGAGGATGTGAAAATAAGCCCCACCAATCAGATTGCCTTTGTTTCCAATGAGGACGGCAATTCCATCACACCCATAAATGTTCAGCTTGCAGAACCTGCGACGCCCACTATTGCTACTGCGGGCGGTCCGGTTGGACTTGCGTTTACCCAGTGGGGCAGGACGCTGTATTGCGCAAACCGCTTGGATCAATCCGTATCGGTACTTGATGTATTCAGCCGTGTGGAAACTGTCAAGATCCAGGCGGGAAATGGACCGTACGGATTAGCGGTAAGCATAGATGAAAGGCTGGCAGCCGTTTCGAATTCGTTTGAAGACACGTTGTCCATCATCGATACGCGGATGAACAGGGTATATGCAACGGTGAATGTAGGATTTGCACCGGCGTTTTTGACCATATTCTGACGCTTTTTGTATTGCATTCATAAGTAAAAGCCTGTCTCATTCCAGGAGTTGTTTTAAAGTGAAGAACAACACGAAATCCGAACTTAAAGAGTTCGGATTTGTTTGATTTGAATGAGTACGGGGAGGTGAAATTTTACATCGTTCCTTTTCAAATCATCTGTAAAGTGCTACAATTTGTCAGGGAGAGTATCCTCTGCAGGTTGAAACTTAAGGAGGAAACAATATGAAGTATGGGTGGCCCGTTATTGCGATATGTGTAGTATTATCCATATTGTTGCTCTTTGGGAAGGGGAGCTTTCTGTTTTTTGGCATGAAAGCAGCCACAAAGGAACAATATAATTTAAAGCGGTATAGCCGCATTTACGGCCTTGGTTTTGGCTTGATGGCGGTTATGTTTTCTATCGTGATCTATCATGAAAGGCCTTATGAATTGCGATGGCTGCTGACTCCGGGGATATCGCTTGTCTTCTTAGCGACTATCATAGCGTCAAGAATATTTGCCAGGGTGAAATAGCGTACATCGGAATGCAACCTATTAAGCATAAGCCATCACCGGCTGGTGCTTTTTTTATGCCATTTAAAGTTTCAGTTATTAAGGAGCAGATACAACTTCGCACTTTTTTGCTCAGCCGTCACTTTATATCACCAGAACCTGGCATGCTTAATCTTAAGGAAAGCAGGCACAATACCCTTATAAATTCTTGCTTATAAAATGGATATTTCAAAAAGAAATTCATATCTGGAACCCAAACATAAATCACTTTGAAAGGCTGTTGGATGATGCAGGCACGCTATGGGATAGAAAAACTCGGAAGGCTGAAAACAGTTATGCTGCACTGTCCGGAAAAATCCTTATCCAAGGTGACGGAAGAAAACAAGGGATTCTTTTTGTTCGACAAAGTGCCGGATGTGGAAAGATATCTTGAAGAGCACCAGCAATATGGCGAGATGTTAACCGGCCATGGTGTACAGGTGCATCAGCTGTCGGACCACATACACCGGAACATTGAACTCATGGAACGGCTGCCAAACCTGGCCTATCTGCATGACATAGCTGTGGTCAGTTCTCATGGCGCAATTGTTTCGAAGATGTGCTCAAGGGGCCGCAGCCATGAAGAAATTGCCGTTCGGGAAGCATTGACCGATTTGGGCATTCCTACGCTCTATGAGCCAATGGAGGGGGAGGAGTTTGAAGGGTGCCTCCTTCTTTCTGAAAAGACGGTATTCGTTGCCGATACAGAACGCCACAGCAAGTACTCCATCAAGAAATTCATCGATTTTATACTTGGCTATTTTGAGGAAGTGATCTATGCATATATACCGCAGGACAGAAGGTTCATGCATCCTGATATGGTTCTTAACAGGATTACCGACCATCTCATGGTCTATTATCCGCCTGCATTCCTGCAAACCTATTGGATCACCAGTGGGAAAAGCACATCCATTGACATAAGAGCATGGATGAAAGAGCGCAATGTGGACCTTGTTCCCGTATCCGACCAGGAGCAGAAACGATGGGGATGCTCCTTTGTTCCATTGGATCAGGGCGTTATCATCAATTATGATATTTCGCTTGAACCGAATACAATTCATCTTCTGGAACAGGAAGGGATAAGGTTTATTCACTTTCATCCCGATGCGCTTCTTGCTGGCGGCGGGAGTCTTAGGTGCCTGACCATGAGATTATGGAGGGATTGATACATATATTCCTGCAGGTTATAGCATCAGGCCCGGATGCATGCGCTGGCTACCAGGTTGTCTTTTCCCATTCCGGTGCACCAGGGCTGACTGTCATACCAATAGCTAAAATTCAAAAACTCTTGCCTTAATTCCGCATCGTTCATGATGTTGCGAAGAATATCACCGGGAATGGAGCGCGTGAGCGCGCCTGGACCGGCAAGGCGTATATCATGCGCGCCTAAACGCTCCAAGATAGACTGCAATTCGTCAGGCATAAAAGCGTAGGATACCGGCCAGGGAGTCTCGCCCCGGGAATAGGCTTCCAAAGTCACTTCGGGCGGTTCCATCAGACCAGTTTTGAAAAAAGAGCGTATGGCCTGCATATTGGGGCGGTGATCCGGAACAAGCGCCGCGCCAACGTCGAGCTGCCAGCGGGCAAACGGATCCGGTGTATCCTGATTCAGGATATATTTCACTTTTTGGGCAGGATCAAACAGATATGTCCATGCAAGCCGTGAGTATACGCTGATAATGATCCGGTTTCTGCAGATACGCACAAGATTTTCGATAACACGTTCGTGGTTTGGGTAAGTATACGATATGGGCGCATCGAACGAAAGCACCATATCAAAGCTGCCATCTTGATAATCGCTTAGGTTCTCCAGAGAACCATGAACAAAGTGCATGTTGTCCAGTACACCCGCTTCGGCAGCCAATTGCTTCGCCGCTTCAATCATCGGTAGTGATATATCAAAATGCGTCACTTCGAACCCATGCTTAGCCAGCGGAATGGAAAACCTGCCATAACCCGCTCCACCATCGAATACGGTTTTGACTCCCTCAAGGTGAGAGAATATCTCGCGCTGCAAGTGTGCCTTTGATACGATGTCATCGATGAAAACCTGTTCTCGATTCAATTCTTCTGCCGGCTTTTGCTTAAGGTTCCAAAATCGGCTGGATATATCGGTGGATGTGATCATTACTGTTGGCCTCCAGAAAAGATTTGGGAGTATCAGATTCCAAATGCGCTGATGCAAAGTTGCTATAACGCATATAACCGCATGATACTACAAGCACAACGGCAAATCATTTCCCTGATTGCGATATTCACAACCGTTTTTGATTTTAATGATCAAGGATGATGAGCTATGCAACATTATAGGAGAGTTTCAAATATTCCCCGGGAGCATAGTTATTGTCTTATTCTTAACCATGAGAAAACTTCATCAGCTTATCTTCCAGTTGAGCAAGAACAAGTGGCCATGCCTGTTCATGCCTGTCCCTCGATTCTTCGTCCGGAAACCCTGCATGATTTAATCGCAATACTGTTCCACTCTCAACCTTATTCAATTCCACTGTTACAACCGTTTCAGCACCTTTGGTTCCATTATCACCCGTTAACCATGTAAGCTCAACCAGTTGCTCAGGCTCAAGTCGAAGAAAACGGCCATAGTGAGGATAACGATTCCCGTCAAAGGCTGTTTCAAAGTAAAAAACAGCGTTGACTTCACCTTTCATCAGGACTGTACCTGGCTTAGCAAACCAAAGGTCAAACTGTTCGGTCCAAGCATGGTATAATACATTGGGTGGAAACGGCATTAACCTCTCAACAAAAAGCCTAAATGGCCTCAATGATAAATCAGGCATGCAAATTGGCATAGTTTGTTTCATAGGTTTATCTCCTTTAGTCTTTCATGTCCATCTTGCATGTGTGTATTATACAACGATAACGCAGAATAGAAACAAAATTCATTTTGCACGTAAAAAGAAGTCAATCGCGAAAGCAACCGACTTCTTTCTTGTGGTAAAGCATAGGGGATTAGAACCAATGGCCTCTATAATGTGAACGTTCTTCGCGCCCATGGCGTGCCTAAAGCACCATAGCCTATACTTTCTTTGCCCAGATCACAGCTCGGCGGTTTTCGGGAGTAAATGGTTGTTTATCGTAGCTTCCATAGAGCCGGTCAATGCTGAAGCCCGCGTCATACAGCCAGCTGCACGTCTGTTCCAATGTTGGGAAATATTTGTTCCACACGCGTTCAATTGAGAATTTGTCTCCACGTTCGGGGATGATCTCATAGCGCCGGATGCTGTTAATACTCTTGCGCTCCTTGCTGCTGTATCCGCCGCTAACCACGATGAATTTGCCGTAAGTACCGCGATCATCGGTGCCTTCAAAGCACACCCATTCGCTGTGGTCGTCGGCCGATACATCCGGCCAGTCAACGCAATCGAAATCGAGGTATAAATGGCCGCCAATCATCAGCGTGTCATATGCCTTTTTGAGAAACGTTCTCTGCGCCTGTTGATAGTCTCCGGCTGTCACGATGTTTATGAAAAGATTGCCTGCCATCACAACGACCTCAAAGCCGTCACCCCAATCCGAAACAAGGGCATTCATATGATAGCAGTGAAGATTGGGTAAAAACTCCGCCTTGCACTGGGCGCGCAGGAGCATCGCTTCATCCATATCGAATCCGGAAACAATGTGGCCAGCCTTCGCGAGCGGTACACATATCCTACCGGTACCGCAGGCCACCTCAAGAACACGCTTCGGTTCAGCACCGAGGATCGAGAGGAGGCATTCGATATCTTTTGTCTCTATGACATTTTGATCATAAATCTCTGCATACCAGTGGCTCAAGATTTCCTGCTTGTTCAGATTCAAAGCAATTCCTCCATATCTCAGGAGGGCTACAGTATCGTCACCCTCCCGGCGTGGGTAATGACCACCATAGAAATGTGCAACATATGAAAAAACCTCCTTCTATCGAAATAATGAGGGACATGATCCATTTTATCAAATCCCGCATTTCTGCCTAAAGAGACATGCGTTACGCCAATTCATAGTGTGCATACCAGGTACAATAGTACACGGGGCGCATAAAGCCTTAAACGGAAATATGCGTGTTGTATTTTATGCACATCTGGTGTATTCGTCAGTTATATACCATGTCGGCACTGGATTTTGCATGTTGTTATGCCATTGCAAAATCTCTTTTGCGTGTTGTATTGCATATTCAAGCTGATCATTCTGTATATAAAATGCCCAACTAACAAGCATTAACGCGCCTGACGATAAGTAAAGCGCAAGCAGACGCCAAAATTCTTCCGGAGGCTCTCCATCAAAATAACCGCGTATCAACCCCGTTGTGAAATAAGGCAATACTTGCGAATTTCTGATTCTGTCGAATTCTTCCCACGGATCGGCGAAATTGTTATAATCCAGCAGTTCCCAATCAATAACGGACAGATTGCCGTCACTGGTCATCACGAGATTGCCCGTATGATAATCACCGTGGTGGAAGCACTGCGGGCGGCCGCGCAGTAAATTCTTGTTATCATGTATATAGCGAAGGATCACATCACTATTCTCAATTTGAATGCCACAGTCGCAAAATGCCTTTATTCTGCCATCGTTTTGGCCGCAATATCGAACAGACCAGTCTACCAGCTTGTCAGGAGCCGGGATGGAATGTATCCTTCGCAGTATTTCCCCGGCTTTTAGGCCGGCAGCATACTGGTTTGTTTGGGATAGCGTGGGCAGTATTGTTTCCAGATTCTCGCCGTTGCACCATGTAAGCAGTTGGTATACACTTTTTCCATCATTGCATACGCCGAAATCTACCGGTTTCACATGGGAACGCCCATCATGGCGGCCTGTTTCATCATGCCAAACATGATCTCCCTGCGGTCATATTCCGCTATGTCGGATACGCGTAAAAGCAACCGTTCGCCATCCACGGTTTCTATATAATATTTCTTGTCACCGGATAGGCCTCTGTCCATTGACTCGACTTTTACGAAGGTTTCGTGATTTCTGATGTCGTTCACTGGATTTCCCGCCTTTCGATGCGGGTGCTCACACCCATGCACACCACATGCGGAGTTACATGAGCCAATACATAACCGGTACTACCGCTTGAGATTCCTGATTCATTCCTGTTTTGTTCCGATGACGGCAATGACAGTTGTTGTGCCAAAATCCCATATACGTTCTCCACGCTTGTACTGCTCAATCCTTGTGTCATACCGGATATTGATTAAATCTGTCAGTCGCACAAATTCCTCTGATGTCAATGCGTTCGGTGCCATACGCCTTGCTTTCTCTATGCTGCAAAGTTCGCTCAGGCGATCTACATTGATCTGCTCGTACGCAAGTTCACTGCTTACCTCAAAGCTGTCCGGGCAATAGGTGATGGCTGCCAATGTTCGGAAAGAGATATTTGTAAAACCAGCTACACACATACTCTTAGCCCATTGCTGCTTGCTATCGGAATGGCGTCTGATCTGGCTGAGCTCATTTTGACTTGCGGCAGTCCATAGATGATCATATAGGCGCTTCTCTTCACTTTCTTCTGTAGGAGCCCAGCGCTCCGCAGTGTTGCCAAAGTTAATGACATCCATTGCCACCATGCGTCCATACGCCTTCAGTACACGGTATTGTTCTGCCGCAAATGTATCCAGAGAACAAAAGTTCATCACAGTATGCGAAAAGCATAAATCAAACGTATTCGCCTCAAATGGAAGTTTGCAAGCATCCCCTGAAATAAACATGCAGTCAAGATTGAGTTCAGATGCTTTGTTTATCGCAAATAAAATATGGGCATCGTCGAAATCCAATCCTGTTACATTTGTATTGGGCAACGCCGACTTAATGCGATGGCAGAACAGCCCGCCGCCACATCCAACCTCCAATACGTTTAAACCGTCTGTAACGCCCATCAGATTCAACCAAATCGACTGATTATCCTCCCGAAAGCGCAGCGCACGTGAACGGTACAGTTCTTCAGATGTTTGGACATACGTTGACCAATACTTATTCATTTCGAAACCTCCAATATATAATAAACAAATGACACAAAATATCATCATGTCATTTCTTGTT
Source organism: Bacillota bacterium (assembly GCA_023415715.1). GTDB lineage: Bacteria > Bacillota > Clostridia > Christensenellales > Aristaeellaceae > JAEWAH01. The sequence continues at coordinate 1,705 of JAEZJP010000018.1, read as the reverse complement.
TGGTGGAGCATGGGGGATTCGAACGCCTGACCTCAACGGTGTGAACGTTGCGTGCTACCAAGAGCCATTGGTATGCCGTGTCCGGTAATTTACAGCTTGAATATTTTCCTGGGATTATCGTAGTAGAGAGCCCTTGCCACGGTAAGCGCCTTTTCCTCTGTGAATACGCCGCGCTCTACCTTTCTTGCCAACACTAGCTGATATTCTGCCTGGATAATTCGAGGTGCCCATAGATGCCATCCGCGAACAGATAATCGCCCCCAAAGGCGGAAATCTTGTTGTAAGGGATGGCGTCCATAAAATCATTCAGTGCGGTAACGCTTGCGGACGGTGAAATGATGTGCGCCCAGCACATGTCGATGAAAACGTTGGGGAACATCTTGCACAGTGCGCCTGCGATGCCCTGATACGGATAGCTGATGTGGAACAGGTCAAAATCCACATCAGGGTATTCGACAAAGAGATTGTTGAGCAAAGAAGGATCGCTGTTGGAAAGCGTATTGCCGTTGCCCTCGAGAAGACCGGTATGGAACTGAAAGGTAAGGTTTCGTTCGTTTGCCAGTTTAAGCAAGTAGTGCATCATGAAATCCTGAAGAGCGATTGAAAATTTGGGCAGCGTTCGTTCCTCTTTCCTCGCGTTCCATGATTTGAGAGCATCGGCGAACAATGATTTTGCGACGGTATAGTCCACTTTCTCAAAGTGCAGGCTGCGCCGATAGGCGCAGGAGCTTTTTAGCACCCTCGCGCCGTTTTGAGCGAGCGTGAAATCCAACTCACGTTCGAATATCGAAAGCCAATCATCCAGAGAAGTAATCTTGGTTTTGTATTTTCGCTCCATCTCAGGGATAAAATCATATCCATCCGGATCCGAAGGCCCCAGAAAGTTCTGCGCTTGCCATACCCGCTTGAACAGATCGTTGTCATAGTCAAAGTGAAACGTCCACACATCGAGCAGGCTTGTCTCGATGTTGCATAGATCCCGGAGCACATGCGCGTAATGGCCGGGTTTTCTCTGCGTGAGGAAGGCGGCGTTCAAATCCTCAACCGTATTGGCATGGATGCCATCAATTCCATAGATCTCCTTGACGGAAAGATCGAGTACTCTGCCATATCCCGTATATCTGGCGCTTTCCCAGAAAGGCTCTACGATCTTCCAGCGCTCTGTTATGGGCAGATTGTGGTTGATCACCTGCTGGAACAGCGCAGGTTTTAGCCCCGCGGAGATGACATCGCTCTTCATGTAATGGATGAGATATTCCTTGAGCACATCGTCATCCTCTTTGTATGTGCTGGATTCGTCATACCACAAGTGCTCGTGCGTGTCGATGACGGGGATCGAAAGCAATTCACGATAGATTCGATCCTTCAGAACGTGTGTATTCATACATTTACCGCTTTCTCAAGTGTCATGAAAATGATCCACGTCGCTCATCTTTTTAAACCATGTGAATCGTAACATATTTCCCTTAAAAAGGAAAGACCAATGATTCCGATGTGGCCGTATCTGGAATCGCAAGAGGGCAGCGCACCAAAAGGCATGGAATTTCCGGGGAAAGTGTAGCAAAAAGGCCCATCATTTTGAAGTGACCCCAAAAAGTTAGACAAAAAGGCGAGTCAGGCAACCAGGAGGGCTTGGCGTCTGTGTTCAGCAGGCGTCAGGCCCTTCAGCCTTTGCTTCAGGCGGCGGTTGTTGTAGTAATCCAGA
>JAEZJP010000062.1 GCA_023415715.1 Bacillota bacterium | reverse complement strand
GTATGGATGGGCCCACGCAGCTGCGCATGGTGCGGACGTGCTGGAGGAATTGGTTCAGTGCAGAGAAAGTGATCACTCTGTTTTGCAGGAGATTCTTGTTTGCATGAAACGGGTCCTTCGCAATGGGCGGTATATGCTATGCCATGAAGAGGATGAGCGCCTTGTAAGGGTGGTCTATCAGATTTATAGGCTGCATACGCCGTTTCGCATCCATCTGCGATCCTGGCTGGAGACCTTGACGGATAATACGAACATAGAAAACCCACAGGTGCAATACGTTGCCCGGGTCAATACCAAAAACTTTGTGCGAAGCTTCTATTTCCGGCTGATACACCTCGGGATCACAGACGACATCATCATACTGCTTACGGATACGGAAAAGAAGTTGAACCGGTTTGCAGGAAAATAGAATCATTGAAGCCATGGGTCAACCCATGGCTTCAATAATTTTTTCGATTTTGTTTACATGCATTGTCTCAGTACTTCCCCCGACCTTGGCAGCGATGGCAGCAGCGGCCTTAGCGCCTTCAACAGCTTCTCCTGCGCAAGAGCCAGCGGAACAATCCAGGCCAGGAAGGCATAATCGGCGGCGGCGGCGATTCCGCCCTGCATCCGTGTGCCCGCAGCGCTCAAATAGTCTGTCATAACGCGGCCTACTGCCCAGGGTAAAGGCTGCTGCGCCGCTGCCATGGCCTCCTTCAGTTCTCCAAGCCAACGCAGAATTTCCTGGCTTATGGCACCTTGAGGACAGGAAAAATCCCTGAGCGATTCCATGGAAATGGGAGGGAGCGCTTCCCCTGATTGCGAGGAAGGTAAAGTTTTAAAGTTCTGCGAGGCTTCCGGCAGGATCAGAACCGGCCAGGGAGCCAATTCATAGCTTAGATGGTTCAAATACGCGGTGGGGGATTTTGACAGCAACAGCGTTTTAAGGCTGTCGCTTCCATCCTCCGGGCATACATGGGGTGTGGCCACGCAAACGGGGCTCATGGCACAGCCGCGTGCATCTACAACAATGCTTTGATCCGGGCAGGACTGTACAGCAAAGGCGGTCTTCAGCCCCAGCGCTTCCGTGCACAAACGTGCAAAACGCGCCGTTTCCGCGAGGCTCGGGTGCACAAGCTGTATCTTTGGGCACAGCGCGAACAACGTCAGGAAATGCACCGCATCCTCCTGCTTGAGCGGGCTCCACTCTTTGACGAACGCTTCCTGCAAGGCGGTGATCATACTGGCGGGCTGCGCCTTTGTGCCAATGGCAGGGGAAAGGCGAAGGGGGAGAGGGGATTTATAAAGCGATAGCTGACATCCCTTTGCAAATGCCTGCAGCCTTACCGGCAGGTCTCCGCGAGTCAATTCATCGCATACCGACTGCAGCGCGTTGCGTTGATCGATGAGCTCCTGTAGCTGCTTCGTTAAGGCGGCTTCCGCCTCCTGGCAAGCGGCGATTTCTTCCCTCAATTGCTTCAGCCGGGTCGTATGCTCTTGTTGGGCGGCTGCCAGTACTTCCTCCCGGAAGGCGGCCTTGTTTTCCTTAGCCTTATCCAGTTGGACCAATAAGGCAAGGCGCTCTGCCTCCAGCTCCTGCAATTGATGGCGCATGGAGGCTACAAGCAGACTGTCCGGTTCCCCGGCATGGAACATCTTCTCCAGCCGCTTTTGCATGCCGGGAAGAACAAGCAGTGCTTCCAGTACCTGCTGCTGCGCTTCCGGGATGGCCCAGGCTTCCTCCGCTATCTCCTTGAAGCGCTCCAAAGGGTTATCCACATGGCGCAAATTCGCCCCCTGCTGCAATTGGGCGCTGGGCGCATCATATTTGGCGGCGCGCCATTGGGCATCCACCACTTCATGCAGGGGATTGCGGGTTCTGTTAAGACGAACGTGTGGAACGGCGTTGGCGTATAGGGGTGTGCCTAAAAGCGCCACATCCTCCGGTACGGCGGCACGGATAGGCATTTGCACTACCGGCGCACGGGAATATCCGATTGATTGTGCTATCGAGGCATCCATGACCACAAGATGCGGTTCCTCTTCCTTTATAGCCTGGCTTACCGCTGCAAACGGATCTTCATCCTCGGTCATTATTCGTTCTACGGCTTCCTTAACAGGCCAGTAAAAAATGCGCTGCTTTCCATCCGGAAAAATGATATTGTGTAAATGTTTCTCCAGCAGCGCCTCCGCAGCGGCAGCTACCTCCCGCCCGGGCCCGATGGGGCCGTACCATTGATCTTTCACGCGCACATACTTGAACGGTGTTAGCAGCGCCGATACTTTCTCCGGTATCTCCTCCACTGTCAGGGCATCCGCAACTTCGTATACAAGCAATTCCGGCAGCGCGTGGATCACATCAGAGTACAGGATGTATTGATTCTTTTCTCCTTTTTCGGGAGCATAATTCTTATTCGTGCGTATCTTATTGGCTTCGGGGGGGAATGGCGTCAGGTCGATCATGCAAAGATGCCCAAGCGTGCGCATCCTGTCCTTGAAATTTGCCTGTTCGTTTTTATCGGGAACGATGCGTACAAAGCCCTCATCAGGCAAAACAGACAATTCTTCCTGTGTACAAGGGCCTGCGCTGTTCACTAGAGGACGCAGCCTGAAAAAGGCACGCTGCGCATTATCTTCTTCCAAAAATGCCATAGTGACCCTGTCGGAAAAGCTCATAATAATGCCCCCATATAAATTTATAACAACATATTAACGGCACGGTCACCCATGATTATGTACATTTTACCAACTGAAACTGTTTTCGTCAAGGGTTCTTTGTTGATTGCATGCAAAACATTCCTGTTTTGTTTCTTATACGGTATTTCTTAATTATTTCGGGAGAATGTAAATAAGGTGATTTTTACCTTGACAGCTTAATATTTTCGTAATATATTAAGTCTCGGAATGAATCGTTCCTGCCGGATGAAGTTTTATGATTTTCATTCGGTAAAAAAACGCAGGTTATCTGCCGGCCGGCGCGCGCCGGGAGACAGCCTTCGCCCAAACCGGCTTATGCGTCGCTGCAAGGATCCATCTATGCGGCTGCAGTAATATAATCAGCCGGTTCCCAGGCGATGAAAGGGAGTTTTCACATGACTCGTTTGGAAGATGGCACAAAAGAGTTTCGAGGAAAGCGTTTGATGTGCGCGGCTATTGCCGCATCCGTCATTCTCATGACCGCTTCCGGGGCGGCTGCCACCCAAAAAGGAACAGTGAATACCGATGCGCTGGTGATCAGACAAAAGACCGACACGGAGTCCAAAGCACTTCAAACACTGCGCGAAGGGGAAACACTGGAGATCCTGTCTTCCTCCGGCGACTGGTACAAGGTGTCCTATGGCCGTTTCACCGGATACGTGATGAAAAAGTACATAGCAGTCATGGCGAGCGATTCCAGCGCCTCAGAAACGGCCATCGCCAAGCTTGGCGATGCGCCGGCGCCCATGCGCAAGGGCGACTCAGGCAGCGACGTGAAAAAGCTTCAAAGAGCGTTGGAGATCGTTGGCTCCTATGACGGCAGCATCGACGGCACCTTTGGTGATTTGACGGAAGAAGCTGTAAAGGCTTTTCAAAAGGACAATAGGCTGACGGCAGATGGTGTGGCCGGCGAAGACACTATCAAGGCGCTGTTTGGCCAGGAAGCTGCCAAGCCTCCTGAGGAAGAAAAGGGTATGAACGGCATCGAATCCCTCAATGATATAGGGGATACGCCTGCCACATCGGAAATAGGCGACAGCGGGTCCAAGGTTAAGAAGCTTCAGCAGGCCTTGAAGCTGAAGGGCTATTACAACGGTCCTGTCGACGGCGACTTCGGCGAAGCCACCGAGACGGCAGTGAAGTCTTTCCAGAAGGCCAAGGGCATGTCACAGGACGGTGTTGCCGGCAAGACCACCATCTACATCCTGTTTGGGGAGAAGGCCGCCAACGCTGACGAGGATACCTACAAGACAGAGAAGCTGAACTGGTTTGAAGGCGGCAGCACGGCTATACCCAAAGGCGCCGTCTTCACCGTCAAAGACGTTCGCACAGGCAAAACCTTTGAATGCAAACGCTGGTCAGGCTACAACCACCTGGATGCCGAGCCTTTGACCGCAGAAAATACGGCCACCATGAAAAGCATCTTTGGCGGCTCCTGGAGCTGGTCGCGCAGGCCCATTCTGGTCAAATACAACGGCCATGTGTACGCCACCTCCATGAATGGCATGCCCCATGAGGACGACACGATCGCAAATAATGATTTCGCAGGCCATTTCTGCATCCACTTCTACAAGAGCAAGACCCATGGCACCGATAGGGTGGATGAAGAGCATCAGGCATGCGTGGAGATTGCGGCCAGGGCGAAGTGGTGATAAGGATATTCATGGGATGCAATGGAACTGATTTGCAAAATGCCCCGGCAATTGCCGAGGCACTTTTTTATGGGGTTGGCGGTGGATTTGCCTTCTCGTGACCATGCTTGGCCTTGCCCTGGATTTCCGGAACAGGGGCCATGTCATTTTTAGGAAAATGTGTAATGCTGTTGCTTTCAGTGCCATGGGGCGCCTTGGGGTCAGGTCTTCGCATGCCCTTTTTTGCCATATATTTTACTTCACCTCTCATTTAGTATCTCGCGTACTAAAGGGCGCATGCATGCGATGAAGTAAAAGCTAATTCTGGTTTCGCTTACTCGTTGGGGATATAAAGCGGGGAAGCAGCCCTGATATGGCCAAAAGCATTTTAATAAAATGCTTGGCGTTTGCTTTCCAACCATATCGGATAGATAAGTTATTCCAATAAAAAGCGGCAGGATTTTTCCCGGCCAGTGCTGTCAAATGGCCTTCCAGAGCAATATGTTGCGACTTTATCCGGGGGGAGCATTCAATAGCATGCCTGTTTTTTTCGTATATAAGCCTATAAGCCAAAAGACCCTTATCTGTGCGCATGGTCAAACTGTCCGGTTGGAGGTACACGTCAGCTAGTACCTCATTCAGATAGTATATACTGTACTTTTGTGAAAGCCGTAAGATTAAATCCCAATCCTGCATTCTTGGCATCTGATCATCGAACGGTTCGCTCATGAAGCATTCCTTCCGGCCAAGAATCACCTGGGTGCTTGCAATACTCTTCTCCAGCAGCTTTTCATAGTTGTATAAGCCGGGAGGACAAGAGTGATTGGGAACGACGCCGCCCTCTTTTCCGTCTGGGCTGACCAGGCACATGGCACAGAATACGATATCAGCCCGATGGTTTGAAAGTGCCGCCATCTGCTTTTCCAGCTTTTCGGGATGCCAAAAATCATCGCTGTCCTGAAAGGCTACCCACTCGCCTTGGGCTGCGGCAATTCCCAAGTTCCTTGCTGCACAGGCACCCATATTGGATTCCGTCTTGATCAAACGCAGGCGATAATCGGTAACTGCCTTCAAAACATCTGCTGTGCTGTCACTAGAGCCGTCATCCACCAAGATGAGCTCTATATCACTAAACGTCTGCTCAAGAACGCTGCGTACGGCCCGCAGGATCGTCCTCTCTCTATTATACGTTGGTAGTATGACGCTAATCATGGCAGGCCTTCTTTCCTGCGTTCAAGCCTGATTGAGGATAGGTCATACTTTGTTCTGTTCGTAGGCGTCGCAAACTTCCTCAGCTCCACCAGACATAACCACATGACCTTCGCGCAGCCAAATAGCATTACGGCATAGCTCTTTGACTGACTCAGACGAGTGAGAAACAAATAAAAGTGTCGTTCCGCCTGAAAGCATTTCATGCATTCGATTTTCGCATTTTTCCCGGAACAGCCGGTCTCCTGCCGATAATACCTCATCTACGATCAAAATCTGAGGCCGGGTGGCAGTAGCAATAGAAAAGCCCAACCGGGAACGCATTCCGGAGGAAAAATTCTTGAGTGGCACATCCAAAAACTTTTCCAGCTCTGAAAAAGCTACAATCTCATCAAAATGGGTTTCTAGGAATTTTTTCGTTTGTCCCAACATGAGGCCGTTGAGAAATATATTTTCACGGCCGGTCAGCTGATCGTCAAATCCCGCGCCTAGTTCCAAAAGCGGTGCAATGGTCCCGTTGATGCTTACACGGCCTTGATAAGGCTTTAATACTCCGGAGATTAATTTGAGAAGCGTAGATTTACCGGAACCGTTCCGGCCAACGATTCCCCAGGATTCACCTTCTTTTACCTGAAGGTTGATGTCCTGAAGGGCAAAAAACTCCTGAAACATTAATTGCCTTTTTGCCATCTGGATCAAATAATCCTTCAGATTATTGACCCGCTGTTTCGAGAGGTTGTAACGTACGGTGGCGTGTTCCACACGAATGACGGTCTTGTTTGACATATCTGCTCCTATAGATAGAGTACGAATTTGTCCTGCGCCTTGTAAAAGCACCAAACTCCCAGTACCAGCATCAGTACGGCAACGATGCAGCCTCGTATCATCAGCAGCGGGGAAGGGAAGATGTGGTCCAAAAACAGACAGCGCGTTTGACGAATGTAGTAATACATAGGATTAAACGCGGCTATTGACCAGCGCATGCTGTCTGACAGGGTTTCTATCGGATAGAAGATCGGTGTCAGATACAGCCAGGCGGTGGTAAATACACTGTATAAATGTTCTGTATCCCGAAAGAAAACATTTGCCTGTGCCAGAAAAAAGCCGAGCCCCAGGCAGAACGTATATATTTGTATCAAAACCAGCGGGAATGCCAGCACATGATAAGATATAGGGGTACCCGTTACAATGATTAAAAGAATAAAGGCACCCAGTGAGAAAAGAAAAGTAACAGCAGAACTTGTGACATTCGCCAGCGGAAAAATATACTTGGGTACATATGCTTTTTTCAGCAAGCCACTGCTGCGCTGTATGGCGTGCATCGCGCTATTGGTAGAATCAGTCATAAATGAAAACATCATTCTTCCAGTAAATAGATACACCGGATAATTGTCTATATTCCTATTGAACATTTTGGAAAAAACCACCGTCAGTACAAGCATAATGAGCAGCGGATTCAGAATGCTCCATACGTAACCCAGGAAACTGCGCCGGTATTTCAATTTGATATCCCTGGCTACCAAATGCTGCATGAGGGGAATGTACCGGACAAACGTTTTCCAAATGGCTGTGATCCTTTTCACCATAAATGCATAGTACCTGCTTCAAAAATATTGGGATCTGGCTGTACCATTGACCTAAATACAGCCAGTTACCCCACACCTCATGTTATTACAATGGCTTATCCTTGTCAAGGCAGTAAGATTTTACTGTTGATTCCGCGGGTACTGCTTTGCGGCCTATGGATTCATATATAACGCCCGTATTCTCCATCTGGGACTTAGTATAGCAGTTGCGGCCATCCAAAACAATTGCCCGTTTCATCAGTGATAAATATGTTTGCGGTTCAATCTCTTTCACCTGCGGCCACTCGGTAAGAATCAAGCATAGATCCGCACCGCCTAGCGCCTCCTCCGGGGTTGTGCAGTAATGAACAGGCCCTATGTTTCTTTTCTTAAAATTCTCTGCGCCAACGGGATCCCAGGCATACACCTGCGCACCGTCTTCCAGCAGCATAGGAATATTCTGCAGGGATGGAGCTTCCCGCAGGTCATCGGTGCCGGGCTTAAAAGTAAGGCCGAGCACAGCCACGCGCAGCCCCTCAAAGGTATCATAATATTTACGGGCCTTTTTCAGTAATTTGATCTTTTGTAACTCATTGACCTCAATAGCCGCCTTGACGGTCTTCAACTCATAGTCATAATAGTTACCGAGCCAATGCAGTGCCTTGGTATCCTTGGGAAAGCATGACCCGCCATAGCCAATGCCCGCCTGAAGAAACTTGTTGCCGATACGGCTGTCCAAACCCATGCCTTGAGCTACCTGGGTAACATCGGCGCCAATGATTTCGCATAGATTTGCAATTTCGTTTATATACGATATTTTTAAAGCAAGAAAGTCGTTGGATGCATATTTGATCATCTCCGCACTGCGCCTGTTGGTGACAACCATGGGTATATCATGGTATCCTGTATATACTTCGCGCAATACCTGCTCTGCCCAGGTGCTTTCCACCCCGATTACAATTCGACTGGCATGAAGTGTATCACGCACCGCCGTACCCTGTGCCAAAAATTCAGGATTGCTTGCCACTTCCACCCGTACGGGGTGCGTAAGTTCCCGGCGCATCAGTGCTTCAACCTTATCGTTGGTTCCAATGGGCACGGTTGATTTCACCACCACAACGCAATCCTTCTGCACGCTGCAGGCAATTTGCGATGCGACAGTGAACACATAAGTCAGGTTGGCGGAGCCATCATGCCGTTCAGGTGTGCCAACCCCGATAAAAATCACATCCGCATCCCGGTACGCAGCTTCATAGTTGGAAGTATAGGTTAACCGGGAAGCGTTTTCCTGCATCAATTCTTCCAGGCCGTCTTCATAGATGGGAGACTTCCCGGATTGCATCAGTTGGATTTTCGCTTCATCCACATCTACACAGACAACATGATGCCCTGAATTGGCTAAGCAAACCCCGGTTACAAGCCCAACATATCCAGTCCCCGCGACGGCGATTCTATATTGCATAAAGCACTCCTTTGCCTGGTATGCCTTTGGCTCCCGGCATACATATAGATTATACTATACACTATATACCTTGTCGATACTTCCCCAATTATCTGATGGACGAGCTGATTAATCACATATTATGCAAAATGTCGTAGGGAAACTGTAGGGAAAATGTACGCAAGGCAGGTAGAATAAGGATTGCTAACCGGAGATATTTTATGGTAAAATATCTTGAATTACAAAAGTATTCCAAAATGTTAGCGGCTCGTTAAGACTAATAAATCCTGTCGGTTGTAAAGGAGTAATATTGTGCAATATGATTACCTTGTTGTAGGCTCAGGCCTGTATGGGGCAGTTTTTTCCCATGAAGCAGCCCGACGTGGGAAAAGTTGTCTAGTCATTGAAAAGCGTGGGCATATTGGCGGCAATATCTACACGGAGGAGATAGAGGGCATCAATGTCCACCGCTACGGCGCTCATATTTTTCATACTTCCAATAAGATGGTATGGGATTATTTGCATCAGTTTGCAACCTTCAACCATTATGTCAATTCTCCCATTGCCGTATATGGTAACCAGGTTTACAACTTGCCTTTCAATATGAATACGTTCTATCAACTATGGGGCATCCGCGATCCCAATAAAGCAAAAGCACAAATCGAATCCCAGGTGGCCCAGCTGAACATTGGCGAACCCAGTAATCTTGAGGAACAAGCGCTTAAACTAGTAGGCCCGGATATATATCAGCGGCTCATTAAGGGATATACAGAAAAACAATGGGGAAGAGATTGTAAAGACCTCCCACCCTTCATCATTCGCCGGCTGCCCCTTCGTTTTATCTTTGATAACAACTACTTCAATGACCCTTATCAAGGGATACCCGTTGGCGGATATACACAAATTATAGAGAAAATGCTTACCCATTGCGATATTCTTTTGAATACGAATTATTTTTCTTTTCGTAAGAATAATCCCCATGTTGCATTAAAAACAGTCTATACCGGTATGCTTGACGAGTTTTTTGATTTCTGTCTTGGCATGCTGGAGTATCGCAGCCTGCTCTTTGAAAATGAAGTAATTGACTCGGTTAATGTACAGGGGAATGCTGTGGTGAACTATACGGAACGAGAAGTGCCATACACCCGCATCATAGAACATAAGCATTTTGAATTCGGCAAGCAGCCCAAATCTGTGATCACTAGGGAATACCCTACGGAGTGGGTACCAGGCATGGAGACCTATTATCCTATTAATGATGAGAGGAATGCCACCCTCTATACCCAGTACATGCAATTGGCCCAGCAGGAAAAGGATGTGATCTTCGGCGGACGGCTGGCCGATTACAAGTACTATGATATGGACAAGACTATTGAATCCGCCCTGCAGAGGGCGGCAATTGAATTGGGGTAAGTCAAATTTGTTTATTCGCAAGGGACTTCAAGCTTCAAACTCGATATTGGAGGCAGGTATATGAGTAAGGTTTCCATTATTGTTCCAGCATATAATGCGGAAGCTTATCTCCGCCAATGTTTGGACAGTATTGTAGCTCAAACGCTGGAGGAAATTCAGATCATTTGTATCAACGATGGGTCAAAGGATAAGACGCTTACCATTATGCAGGAGTACGCTTCTAAGGATAATCGTGTTTTGGTAGTGGATAAACCAAACACTGGCTACGGTCATTCCATGAACGTTGGCATATCCCAAGCAACGGGTGAATATGTTGGCATCGTGGAATCAGATGATTATGTTTTGCCGGACATGTATAGAGCATTGTATGGTCTTGCTAAGGAGCATGATCTGGATTTTATCAAGTCGGACTTTATCAGCTTCATGGAAGAGGATGGAAAGCGTATAGACTATGACCGGAAGCTTTCTACGGATATGGCTTTTTACAATCGCGTTATCAATCCTCAGGATAAAAAAAATCGTCCGGTATTCCGGTTTGTTATGAATACATGGACGGGTATTTACAAAAAGGGTTTTTTGGATCAGCATTATATCCGCCACAATGAAACACCGGGTGCGTCCTACCAGGATAATGGTTTCTGGTTTCAGACCTTTTCCCACGCTACTAGGGTGCTTTTTTTAGATAAACCTTTCTATATGAACCGGCGGGATAATCCCAATTCATCCGTTTACAGCAAGGAAAAAGTATTCTGTATGAACGAGGAGTATGCATATATTTATTCCCTGATAGAAAAAGATCCTGTATTGAAGGATAATTTTATGGATGTCTATTGCCTGAAGAAATTTCATAACTACATGTTTACATATAACAGGGTGGCGCTGGAACATAAATTGGTGTTCATCCGTAGGTTTTCCGAAGAATTTATAGCAGCCAAAGAGCAGGGCATACTAAATCAAGAGTTGCTATCTAATCAGGAGAAAGATATTTTACAGCGTATAATAGATGACCCGGACAGATACTATATGGAGCGAATTGCCGGGGAGGTAAACAGGGCAGACAAGAATGGATTAAACGACATAACCTCCATGATGCAAGTGTCACGCGTTTACAAAGCGGGTTTGGTAGTTACTTACATCCCTAGAAAGATTCGAGATATCCATCGACTTATTAAGGGTAAATTGGCAAGATGAAAGGATGAGCAATACAGCCCTATATCGTTCTATTAAAGTAAAGAATATTTTGGGTTGGATGAGGTGGAAACATGAGTTCAGGGATTCCATATATTTCTGTTATAATGCCTGTATATAACTCGGCGCGATATCTACGTGAGACCATGGACTGCATTGTCCAACAAAGCCTACAGGATATAGAGATCATATGTGTGGACGACGGTTCTACAGATAATTCCCTTGATATTCTGAATGAATATAAAAAGGATGACAGCCGCATAAAAATTATTTCACAGCAGAATATGGGTGCGGGTGCGGCTCGAAACGCAGGGATACAGATAGCTCAAGGCGAATATTTTTCTTTTTTGGATGCGGATGATCATTTTGAACTGGATATGCTTGAAACGGCGTATAACTGTTGTGCCGAAGCGGATGCCGACATAACGGTGTTCAGATGCGATCTGTTTGACGATAACAACGGCACGACCGCACCCTGCCCATGGGGGTTGCGAATGGAGTTGTTGCCTGCACAAATACCGTTTTCCTGGCGGGATATTCCAGAGAATATTTTTCGAGTTTTTAATGGATGGGCGTGGGACAAGCTGTTTCGTGCATCCTTTGTGAAAGAAAATGGAATCCTGTTCCAGAATCTTAAAACGACCAACGACATGCTTTTTGTAATATCAGCTCTGGTTAAAGCGGAGAGGATCATAACCATTGATCGTGTGTTGGCCCACCAGCGCAGGAATTTGCGATCTTCCCTTTCAAATAATCGAGAGGTCTCCTGGGGCTGTTTTTATGAGGCGCTGCAGGCACTCCGCGATGAAATCTTGCGGATGGGCATATTTGCTGAAGTGGAGAGAGGCTTTGTAAATTTCGCGCTTCAGCATTCCTTATGGCAGTTGAATACTATCACAGGCCCAGCCTACGAATTGCTTTATAATCGTCTTAAGGAAGAATGGTTTAGCAGACTCGGCATAGGAAATCGGTCAGTAGAATACTTCTTCAATCCAGGCTGGTACCGGCAGTATGAGCTGATTATGCGCTATGATGCAGATACTTTTCGAAAAATGCAACAGCCCAAGCATGCTGTGGCCGGTATTTTGCCAAGTGGGAAACGCTGTGTGCTTCGGGCATTCTTACATCATATACGTTATCTCGGTTTGAGGGCTACAATGCATCTTATATGGAAGAAGATGAAACAATCAGCTTCGTGAGTTGTCATTGCTTATGGTAGATTTTGATGTTGGAAAATCATGGTTTGTATTCTCCACGATCATTTACTTACCATGCAGCTTGACTTATATTTTACATAGTAATAGAATGTTTGGGATTCTTTGAACAAACTTGCTTAATGCCATAAGGAGTAAATTTCTATGAAAATAGATGGATATAAGCTAATTAGAAATAAGTTGGCAAATTTATTTTTAAGGATCAAGGGGGGTGCCTCTCAAAAAATGCAGAAATATCCCAACCCCTCGGGAAATAAACGGTTGCATTTTTTCAATCGTCTATTTAAACGGGAGTATTCGTATACGCA
>JAEZJP010000259.1 GCA_023415715.1 Bacillota bacterium | reverse complement strand
TCTTCCAGCTGGATGCCCAGCGGCTAGTATTCATCCTTCTGGATGGTGATAATAGCGTTCCCGCCATTCTCTTTTTCAATATCCAGAATCAACAGGCTGTTTGCGGAAAGCGCCTGATAATCGATCTGATCGATAACGTCCTCCCCGTTGATCCTTTTTAACCGGTCGCCAGGCCGGATGCCGCTCAAGTATGCGACGCTGTCTTTTTGAACGGCGGTAATGGTGTGCGGCAACGCACAATCCTCCTTTAACTGCACGCAGGCATATGAAAGCAGGATACATTATCGGCCATTCCCATGGAAATGTCAAGCAAGGGTAATGATTATGGATGAGTAATGTTTGTTTCAAGCAAATTTATGCTGTGGTGAAGTTGCGAAGAAATGACAAAGCCATTTTCTCGAAACGTATACACACAACATTCACATTACCTTCATTTTTCCACAACATGATGGCTATATACTGCAACTGTTTCCATCCTCATCCATACAAGGAGGTTCCCATGAAGAAGGCCTTGAAAATCATACTGAGAGTGCTTGTGATTTGCGCTGTCGTCGGCGGTCTGGGCTATGGAGGGTACCGGTTTTACTTGAGCAGGCAGGCCGCCCCAACAACAAACAGTGATGCGGAATCCTATGTCAAGGTGCAGATCGGCACCGGAAATCTGGAAAAAACTGTGACGGGAACAGGGACGCTGAGCATATCCAAAACGCAGGATGTGACGGCACGCTTCCCTGTTGTTGTTACAAACGTGCGCGTATCCGCAGGAGAGGCAGTAAATGCAGGCGATCCCCTGATGGATGTGGATAAAACCGCTTTGAATACGGCCATTACCACACTGCAAAGCGATTTGACTGCCGCCGAAGACTCCCTGGCACAACTGGTTCGCTCCCAAGCGGATGATACGACGCTAACCATTGGCGCCGCTGGGAGGGTGAAGGCCATTTATGCAACAGTAGGCGATTTGGCCCAGAATGTCATGGAGAAAAGCGGATCTTTGATGCTTTTGTCTATGGACGGAAAAATGAAGGTATCCATCGCGTCCGCAGATCTGACTGTCAGCCAGACTGTGACGGTGATGGATAGACAGTCAAAATATACCGGAACCGTGGAGAGCGTAAGCGACGGCAACGCCGTTGTCACCTTCAGCGATTTGAAAACGCTGGAGGGAGCCGATGTTCAGGTGGTAAAAGACAGTGTGATCCTGGGCAGCGGAAAAGCGCAGATCAACATGCCCTTTTTGTATACTACCACCTCTCAGGGACGGATATCCAAAATTTATCCCAGCGTAAACTCCAGCGTTGGCAGGAGGGGATCCCTGTTTTACCTGACACAGGTGCCCGTATCCAGCGAGTACGACACGCTTGTAAGCCAGCGGGATGATATCCTTCAAAAGATGAAAGAGGCGGAAGCGGTGCTTTTATCCGGGACCATCGTTTCACCTATTGACGGAATCGTCTCCACAGCGGTGACTGCTTCCGCAACTGAAACGGCTGCGAGCACTTCTTTGGTTGCGCTTTATGCAGGGGATGCCATGCAAATGGTGGTGAGTGTGGATGAACTGGATATCATTGGCGTTAAGGTTGGCCAGGAAGTGACCATTGATATGGACGCCATCACCGACAAGACGTATGATGCCACCGTATCCTACATATCTCAAATAGGCACAAGCTCCAACGGCGTGACCACATACAGCGTCACACTGGACGTGAAAGGTGACGATCAATTGAAGATTGGCATGAATGGCACAGCCACCATCAAAGTGGGAGAGGCTAATGGCGTTGTGCTGGTGCCTATTGCCGCGCTGAATACATCCAGAAACGGCCAATATGTATGGCTGTACGATGAAACCAATACAAGCGGAACACAGGGTCAGGGGCCGGGGACGAGAACGGTTGTGGAAACGGGGCTTTCCAGTGATACGTATGCGGAGGTCAAGTCCGGCCTGAAGGAAGGCGACTACGTGCTAGTTACCCGCAGCGCAGCCACCGATTCGCTGAGCGGAATGCAGTTTATGCCCATAGAGGGAATGCCGCAGATGCAGGTTGGCCAAGATGGCGAACGCACCTTCCCGGGAGGCGGCAACTGGAACGGTGGGGGATCGCAAAACTCTGGGGGCTTCAAGCGGCCCGGTAACTAGGAGGGCAAAACCATGATCCACATGGAGCACATCGTGAAAAAATACAAGATGGGCGGCGAGGAGATCTACGCTCTGGCGGATGTTTCCCTGAATATTGATAAAGGGGAATATGTAGCCATTATCGGCCCTTCCGGAAGCGGAAAATCCACGCTGATGAACATCATCGGCTGTCTGGACGCGGCGGACTCCGGCTCTTATTCCCTAAACGGGAAACCCATTGAAAAATACAACCAGCGGCAGCTGGCCAAGATTCGAAATACGCACATTGGTTTTATTTTTCAGGGATTCAACCTTTTATCCAGACTGACCGCGCTGGAAAACGTGGAATTGCCCCTGGTATACCAGAATATGCACACGTCTGAGCGCAAAAAGCAGGCTGTGACAGCGCTCACACAGGTGGGTCTCAAAGACCGCATGAAGCACAGGCCCAGCCAGCTTTCGGGCGGCCAGCAGCAGCGTGCTGCCATCGCCAGGGCGCTTGCAGCGCATCCTTCCCTGATCCTTGCGGACGAACCTACCGGCAATCTGGATAAAAAGACAGGCCTGGAAATCATGGAGCTGTTTGCAGAGCTTCACCGGGAGGGAAATACCATTGTGATAATCACCCACGACCCCAATATTGCAGCCAAAGCGCAGCGGGTCATCCATATTGAGGATGGACACGTATGGGAGGAGGGAACGCCGGATGATTTACCAGTCGCTTAAAATGGCATTGAAGTCTATCGGCGGCAACAAAATGCGTTCCTTCCTGACCATATTGGGAGTTGTCATCGGCGTGGTGGCCATCGTGGTACTGGTTGCCATTGCCCAGGGTGCCAACGCTTCCGTGGTCAGCCGGATTGAAAGCATGGGCACGAATCTGATCAGTGTAAACATCAGGGCCAGGTGGCAAAATCCAATCACGCTTGATGATTTGCGGGAACTTTCTCAGGCTTCCTCCATCGCCTATGTTGCCCCAACTGTGAACGTGTCCGGCACGGTAAAGGCAGGCGTCACCACCTATGATGACGGCACCATACAGGGTACAACGCCGGGGTATGAGGAGATACGGAACTATGATGTTCAGCTTGGCCGCTTTTTGCGGGAACCGGATATAGACAACCGCAGCTTTGTGGCTGTGATAGGTACCGAGGCAGCCACGGAAATGTTCGGTACCGAAAACGTGGTGGGGGAAAACTTTTCGCTCAACGGCTATACTTTTACTGTGGTCGGCGTACTGAAGGAAATGGGGTCTACGATCGCCGGCTCCGGGGACAACCTGATTCTGATCCCCTTTACTTTGGCGGAACGGCTGTTTTCCCAGCGGGGCATAAGTAACTTCTATGTATCGGCCGCTTCCTCACAGGAGGTTTCCAAAGCACAGGAGGCTGTTACAGCTTATTTGAAAACCGTGTTTTCCACCTCCAGCCAGTACAGCGTGTACAATCAAACGGAAATGCTTTCCACGCTGAATGAAACCACCGCTACATTAACGCTGATGCTTGGCGGCATCGCGGCAATCTCCCTGCTGGTGGGCGGTATCGGCATTATGAACATCATGCTGGTTTCCGTCTCCGAACGTACGCGGGAAATTGGCATACGAAAAGCCATCGGCGCAGCCAGGGGCAACATTCTGATGCAGTTTTTGATCGAAGCCCTGGTAGTCAGCCTGATGGGTGGTTTGCTTGGTCTTGGCATAGCGGCTGCGGCATGCTATTTCCTGGGGCCGGTGCTGAATATGACGCTGGCCATATCGCCTATGGTATCTGGAATCGCCATCGGATTTTCCGTTTTCATCGGCGTGGTGTTCGGCTTGTATCCTGCCAACAAGGCATCCAAGCTTCGTCCGATAGAAGCGCTAAGGTACGAGGGTTGAGGAAGCACTGAATTATTCGGGCAACGTATCCGACAGGCACTTTTCCATTCTCGCCATGTCGCTCATCCGGTCTTCGTAACGCTTCTACGCCACTTCCGGCTCCTCGCGAGATTGAAAAATCGCCAGTGTCTCCGTTTGCCCTCATTAATTCAGCGGTTCCCTGAGTTTTTCCCGAATCATGAATAATGGAACAAGACGCCGCGCATGCTGATTTGGAAAGGAACGGAGGGATCAGTATGCGCGGCGTTCGTACGGACCTGGCCATGGAAAGTGCCGGATGCTATACCGGCGACAGGAGCGGCATC
>JAEZJP010000205.1 GCA_023415715.1 Bacillota bacterium | reverse complement strand
CGCTCGATCAGGTCAAAGTACTGGTCCATGGTCTTGATCATGGGGTAATTGTCCCAGGCAAGAACCTTCTTCTGGATGAAGAAAGCGGGGCCGTTAACATAGTTCAGGCCATAGGCTTCGGTGTTGTAGTTGCGGCCGAAGTTGGGAATTACGAACAATTGGCCCTTGTCGTTGAGCAGCCGCTTGAAATAGGGCTCCAGATGGGTATAGAGGTTGGGAGTCTTTTCCTTGGTGATGTAGGGCATCAGGTCGATCAAAGCGCCTGCTTCGATCAAATCTTCGCTGTTGCCACCATCCATCAGGTCCGCGTAATCCTGGCCAGCGATTTTGATGCCCAAGGTTTCGCGAAGGTCTCCGGCCAGGAATTCGAACTCGAACTTGATACCGAATTCCTCTTCGATCTTTTTAAAGATGGGGTTGTCGGATGTTGGTTGGTCCCTGGCCTCGCCGACGAATACAGATACGGTGATCGGCTCTTGTTTGGTTTCAGCTACGGCGGGGATGGTCACGATGGATGCCATCATCACGATCGCCAGCAGCAGGGTTACCAGCTTGCGCATACAGGTCTCCTCCTTATGTTTTATGGGGCCTATGCACGGCCCTCTTTCATACATACGAGCATAGCATATACAATCAACGTGAGAAATGACCTCAATCTTACTTTCTACCCGAAAAACTATAGCTGACAAAATTCGCTATTCAAAAATCCGGTATTCTCCGGCCAGCATCAGCATGCAGAAAAAGTACAGGCAGTTGTCGTAATAGCGGCGTTCCCCTGTGCGAAGTTTCGTATTCCAGAATTTTTGTACCCATTTTTCAGAAAGCGGCGTATCGGTTGCCAGGGAAGCGGCGGCAGTGGTGGCAATGATTGCAGTTGGATGAAGCGCGGGAGTGTCAAGCACCGTACCGTCAATACGGTAAGTCATGTAGGGTTCCCGGCCGTCCAAAAAGGACTGGAGATTGTTGACGATGATACGGTATTCGGGGCGCGGACCGAACCACGATGCATCCAATCCGATGTTCATGGCCACACGGTACGCGTCGCTGTAAAAGTCCCCATGGCCGCGGGTGAGTTCCGGAGTGCCGTCAAAATCAGCATACTCCGGCGCAAGCCCCGTTTGCTTATGGCAGGCAAGTGACAAATAGGCGCGGCTTTGCTCAGCGGCCCTTTCCCAGAAGGGGCGGTCGCATTCATCGGCCCAGCGGGCAAACAGCGTATAAAAATGAGGCAGATGGTAAGAAGGGTCGGAAAAATGAAGCTCCGGCACAAACTTGATCAGTGCGTTTTCGGGTTCCCACATGGGCTTCCCGTCAGGCACCAGTTCATGCTGGTGCACGCAATGGCGCAATATATCCCGGGCTTGCACGCTGTAATCCAGCGGAGGCTCTTGATCTCCCCAGCGGTGGGAGGCAAAAAACAGCGCCATAGCAAAGTATTCTTCGCCGTCAGGGGCAGGCCCCTGGGCGTTTTTTTTACCGTCCGGCTTTACCGACCAGGCAAAATATCCGGTGTACCGGCCTTTTTCCTGCCACATGTATGTTTTGGCAAACCGCCACAGGCGGTCAAACAATTCCTTTTCATTCCGCTGCACGCACATCATCATGCCATAGCTGATGCCCTCGGTGCGCGCATCCAGGTTGCCCGTATCCATTAAATAGCCCATATCCGAGCCAAGGGGAAAGTAGAAGCGTTCCCCATCATCCTCAAAGATGGCGTGGAACACCGCATCCAGCCTTTTATCAATCTCCTGCTGGGGTATGCCGCAGCCGGTTAGCAGATTCGTGGTGGTTTTCATACTTTTACCTATCATAAATTATTACAGGCCCTTCTTTCATACAAATCACTGTATCCGATATGCACAATATCATATCCGTGATGGTTTTAAAACGGCTGTTTTGCGATATCCATCCTCAAAAACTATATATTTGAGGAAGAATATATGTATCATGCGGCAAAAAAAAGCCCGCCGCCCGAATGGGCGGCGGGATTGTACGATAAGATTTTGTATTGGCTTATGCTGTTTCAGGCTTTATAACCAGACCGGCTTCCGGGGTTACGTTTGCTATGATTTTTTCAAAGTCGATAATGGCAATCATCCGCTTTTACGGATACGATTATTCCCAGTACGCCGTTACATGCATGCCAGGCAAAAGCCCATCCTGCGTACCCTGAATGGACAGCGTCACCTGATATTTGGTAGTATCCAGCACGGTAATGCCAAGAGGGCTGATTCGTTTAACGGTGGCATTTAACCTTAATTCACCCAGCGCATCCACCTTCACCCGCATCGCCTGCCCAACGCGCACAGAAGGAATGTCCAATTCATCCACATCCACCACGAATTCCAGCTCATCCAGGGGAAGAACCTTCAAAAGTAACTGATCTTTTCGTACCTGCTGCCCATCCAAAACATACAGAGCGGATACCACACCGCCCTCCGGGGAAGACGCATCAAAAACTGCAGGCTCTTTATACACGGCGGATGCATCGTCTACGGTAAAAAGTACATCGCCCCGAGAAACTTGCTGCCCCTCCGAAACGTGTACTTTTGCGATCATGCCTTCCGCCATAACAGGCACAGTCTTTGCACGTTCCACGTAGCCCTCTCCCACTTTATCCTTGGCATTGTAATCATCGCCTTCACCGCGGTACAAAAGAACCTTGTCCTCCAGATCAAATACATCGGCGGGAATCTCCACCACATAGCCCTTGCCGTCCACCGCAATCACTGTGCCCAGCGTATCAACAGTATCGTTGGAGTCACCGTCGTATACACGCAGCGTTTCGCCCAGCGTGATCGAGCGGTTTTTCGGTTTGTTATATGCTGCGGCAATGGTTGCCCGCACAAAATGCACATTCTCCCGGTCAATGGAGCAAAGTGCTCCGTATTGAAGGATGACGCCGGAAGCCTGATCGCCCACCCGCGCTTTTAAAAGGCGGACCACACCGCTTTGCGGCGCCAATACCTGTACCGGCCGGATGGTGAAAAGCGGCGAACCGGCCTCCACCACATCGCCCACCTTCACATCAAAGTCCTGCAGCTGCCCGCCCACCGGCGCAAATACATCCACCGTATCCACGG
>JAEZJP010000140.1 GCA_023415715.1 Bacillota bacterium | reverse complement strand
TGGCTCCACACCGATGACGGGGAGTAGTAACCGGCTGAATAGGCTTAAGCGAACCGGGGAGAGTGCAAGCCCGGTCCAATATCAGGCGGGGAATGGACCCTTGAGGGCGCACCGAAAGGTATTTTCTACCTTAAGGCTGCGACGGTAGCCCCCCGTTATGGGGCGGAAGGCGGTTTTCGCCTTCACGGAGAGGGCGCGCAAGCGCCAATAGGGGTGGCACCGCAGGCAACTGTCCCCAATACAAGGGGAACGGCTGCTTTTTTTTGTACCCGGATCGCATATCAAGGAGGTTAATTCCATGGAACAATCCCTTCCCCAACAGGAAAAAAGGCAGGTTATTTTTTCAGGCATTCAGCCTTCCGGCACGTTGACTTTAGGCAATTATATCGGCGCGCTGCGCAACTTCCGTGTTCTGCAGGACGACTATGACTGCCTGTACTGCGTGGTGGATATGCATGCCATCACGCTTCGGCAAGACCCGGCCGGGCTTCGGCGCAGGTGCAATGAGCTGGTAGCCACCTATATCGCCTGCGGGTTGAACCCGGATAAGAACCTGATTTATTGCCAGAGTCATGTCAGCGCCCACGCGGAGCTCAACTGGGTTTTAAACTGCTTTACCTACATGGGGGAGCTTGGCCGCATGACCCAGTTCAAGGATAAATCTTCCAAGCATGAGGAGAACATCAACGCAGGGCTGTTCACTTACCCCGTTCTGATGGCGGCGGACATTCTGCTTTACCAGACGAATCTGGTGCCAGTGGGTGTGGATCAGAAGCAGCACCTTGAGTTGTGCCGTGATATTGCCATCCGCTTTAACGGTATATATGGGGATGTGTTTACTATACCTGAACCATATATTTCCAAGGTGGGCGGCAAAGTGATGAGCCTGCAGGAGCCTGCACGGAAGATGTCCAAGTCCGACCCGGAAGACACATATATCGCCATCCTCGACAAGCCCGATGTGATCCGCAAGAAGATCCGCCGGGCGGTTACGGACAGCGAAGGGAGCATTCGCTACGATTTGGACGAAAAGCCTGGAGTATCGAACTTGCTAAGCATACTGAGCGTACTTGGCGGCGGGGAGATTCCCGCCCTGGAGGCGGAACTGAATGGTCAGGGTTACGGGGTCCTGAAAGAGCGCACGGCGGAGGCTGTGATAGAAACGCTGTCGCCCATCCAAAGGGAATATGACAAGCTGATCGCCGACAAGGAATATATTCAGCAGGTTATGAACCGCAATGCCGAGCGTGCCCAGGTGCTGGCCCAGAAAACGCTGCGCAAGGTGTATAAGAAAGTTGGTTTTGCTTCCAAATAAAAAGTGAATAGAGTGCTACCTTGCCAAAATAGAAAATCTTGCAAAAAATCCGAATAGGCGGATGAAAGGGGGTGCATACTGTTAACAAAACAAGGAAAGGTGTGTGAAGACACATGGTAGATCGCATTTCCCTGCTGCTGGTGATACTCGGCGCCATCAACTGGGCGTTGGTAGGCATTTTTCAATTCGACCTGGTGGCATACCTGTTCGGTGGCCAGGGAGCAACGGTCAGCCGCATTATTTACACAGTAATAGGCGCGGCAGGGCTGTGGTGCATCTCCCTTCTGTTCAAGGACAGGGACAGAGATCGGGATCGGGATCAGGGTCACGCTGAGAAACACGAATAACCAAGGGCTTCGCCCCTGGACCTCACCAAAGGGATATCATCCCTTTGGAATCCCCTTCTTTGGGGGATAAACATGCCTGCTCATTCCGTACAGGAAGCGTTATGGAAGGGGCAGGCTCATTTATTTATTGATTTCAGAAAATGATGAAAGTAGAGGATTTCGCGTCTGCGGACGCAACCAGGGCTATCCGGTCGCCCTGGACCTTCGGGATCATTGGATCCAAACGCTGGCTCCGTGGGGCTTATCCACAGAGCTGGCAATATTGTTGGCGTGGTCGGCGATGCGCTCCAGATTGGTGATCATATCCAGATAAAGCATGCCGTTGCGGGCGGAGCACTTGTGGTTTTTCAGCCGCTCCACGTGGTGGTCCCGCAATGCGGCAGTCAGATCATCCACTGCCTGCTCTTCGTTTTCAACGCCGGCCAATATATCCGGGTCGGTCAGTTGGTCGGAAAAGATGTGCAGCGACTGGTCCACCATATGGGACACCCTTAAGTACATATCCGACAGTTCCTGTTCGGCCTTTGCAGTAAATTTTACTTTGTCGTCCACCCGCTTCTGTGCGATCTCCAGTATATTGATGCTGTGATCGCCTATGCGCTCCAGGTCGTTGATTACATGGAACAGGGAACCGGCTAAATGCTGGTCCCGGTCATTAAGGTCCAGAGACTTTATTTCCACCAGATAGGTAGTGACTTCCTGATTCAGGTAATCCAGCACATCCTCGGTATCATTCACCTGGCGGGCGGCTGTCAGGTCCTCATCCAGGAAGCAGCGCATGGCGGCTTTGAAGTTCCGGTTCGCCAATTCCCCCATACGGTTTACTTCTTTGAAAAGCTGGCTGACGGCAATGGGCGGGGTCGCCAGCAAGCGGCTGTCAAAATGGCTGAGATGCATGGCTTCCTTAGGCTCGTCCACACCCCGCACAAAAACCCAGGACAACTTTTCCATAACGCTGGCCAAGGGAAGAAGAACAATGGTGGTGCCAATATTGAAAAATACGTGGATAAGGGCGATTTGAAGCCGTATATTGTCGGGTGCGAGGGTTGCGACCCAGGCTGTTAGAGGCAGCATCAAAGCAAGCGTTATGAAGATGGCGGTACCTATCACGTTGAACAGCAAATGGACGACTGCTGCGCGTTTGGCCATATGATTCGTACCGGAGGATGCGATGATGGCCGTTACACATGTGCCTATGTTCTGGCCGAACAGTATGAAGATGGCGCCGTTCATGCCTATGAGTCCCTGGGCAGCCAGAACCTGCAGAATACCCACCGAGGCGGAGCTGGATTGTATGATGGCAGTGACGCCTGCGCCTATCAGCACGCCCAGGATGGGGTTGCTGATGCCGGCCATCAATGTATGAATCGGTTCCCAATCGGAAAGCGGGGCCATGGCCGTTGACATGGTATTCATGCCGATAAACAGTATGCCAAGGCCCATCAATACGTTACCCGTCTGCCTGATCTTTTCCCTTCGGCCGGCTAAAATCAGAATGATGCCGATGCTTGCAAAAATAACGCCGAAATCGAGCCTTACGGACAGCAGCAGCGCCGTGACTGTCGTGCCGATATTGGCGCCCATGATAACCCCTATGGCCTGCCCCAAAGAAAGAAGGCCGGCATTGACAAAGCCGACCACCATCACCGTGGTGGCACTGGAGCTTTGAATGACGGCCGTGATACCAAGACCTACGAGCATGGCCAGAAACCGGTTGCCCGTCAATGCGTTGAGCAGGCGTTGAAGACCTTTGCCGGCGGCCCTTTCCAACCCCTCGCCCATCATTTTCATACCGAATAGAAACAAACCCAACCCGCCGAACAGCGTACAGACCTCAAGCCATCCCATGCGCATTCCTCCTGTGCATGTCGGGCGCGTTCTCTCTTTTACGCGCCGCCTCTCCCTTTTTCTACATACGTCTATAGCGTATCACGAAGGGACGGCCTTGTAAAGAATCTTTATACTTCCTTCTTTCCGGACTCTTGCTTATTCGTACACAGCCCTGGGCCCGCCGGTATACGGCAGCCGGGAATAGGCCATGACAAGATTGGCCTGCCCAATCTTGCGATCCATACGAAGGGGCACCGCCACGGGCCTTATATGCATGCCTACCAGCGTGTCGCCGATATCAATGGCCGCGTCCGCCTGAACGCTTTGGGCAAGACCCGGAAGGGTGAGAAGCTTCCAGGCTGCAGCGGGAACACTTCCCCCCGCCTTGGGCTGGGGGATGGCGTGCACCTGGATCAGGCTGCGCTTGTAAATTTCCTCCCGCTCCATGACCAGAGCGCGGTTTAAATGTTCACAGCATTGAAATGCTGGTACAAGCAGATTTTCCCGGCAGGCTTCCCACATGGCCTTTGCGATATATTCGCCCAATTCCGGCACGCTTCCCTTTCCTATACGCTCTCCCACCACCTCGCTGGTGGAACAGCCCAGCACTACCATGGCCCCATCCATCAAGCGGCCCTGCTGCTTTAAATAGGATACGGCGTCCTTTATGCTTTTTGTGATTTCCTCGTACATGATTATTCCTCCCGGTTCATAAACGCGTGCATGCCGATGGCAGCCGCCACCGACAGATTCAAGGAATCGATTTTGCTGCTGTGAGGGATGCGCACCGCCTGGCCAAGCTTTGCAAAGGATGGTGTAAGGCCGCTGCCCTCGTTGCCGAACACAAGGGAAAAAGGTGTTTTGACACTTTTGACCGCCTCCTTTAAGGTGCAGGAACCGTCCAGCATAAAGGGATACAGCGCATGCTTTGGATGTGCCTCCCGATACGCTTCAATCGTATCGAATTGCTTAACGTTAAGGGAAAACAGCGCACCCATGCTTGCCCTTATCACTTTGGGATCAAAGGCGTCGGCTGCCGGACGGATGATGGCGATATCCATTATTTGAAAACCCAGCGCCGTACGCAGTATGGTACCAAGATTACCGGCGTCGGATGGATGATCGAGCACCACATGGGGACCGTCCATGGACAGGTTGCCCTGAAATTTTTCAAAAACAACGGCGGCATAGCAGTTTTCTTTGCCGGATATGCGGCTTAATGCCCGGTCAGCCTCCTCCACCCTGATATGCAGGCTTTCGCAAAGGCTGATGAGGGTGTGGACACCTTCATTTTTTCCGCTTTGGCTGCTCACCAGCAGCCGCCTTGCCACGTCAGGCCTATTTTTCAAACATTCCAGGGAAGGAAACACCCCCGGTGCGTAGGAGTAATCAAGGCCGCTGTGATATGCTTCCAGGCTGGGCATGATAAACTCCTTTCCGGGCTACTCTTCCCGCCGTGCTTCATCCGTCACCTTAGATCCCGGTGACGCATCCTTGACACGGCGCTTGAAGGTAAACTTCAGCCGTGGCGAAACGGGGGAAACCTCCGCCTGGCTGTCGGCCCGAAGCACTACCTTTAGCAGATTAAGAAGGATGGGGCCAAGCAGCAGCCCCAGTACGTTGCCGGTGATCTGCAAGCCGGCAAACATGGCCATCATGGTGGCCAGGGGGTACAGCCCAAGGTTCTTGCCAACGATGCGTGGTTCGGCAATCTGCCGCACCACAACCACCGCCAGATACAACAGCGCCATGCCTATGCCTGTGGTGGTATTCCCCATCACGAAGCCGACTATGGACCAGGGGATCAGGAAAAGCCCTGCGCCCAGCACGGGAAGCGCGTCCGCCAGGCCGATCAAAAAGCCAAGCAGCAGCCAATAGGGCTCCTGCTGCAACATAAGACCCAGCATTACAACAACGGTAATCATGAGGGAAACCAGCAGCTGGGCCCGTATCTGCCCAAACAGAGCCTTGAAAATGTCGCGCTTTAAAAGTACGCTTTTTCGAACCATTTCAGCCGGAAAGGTCCTGTGAAAGAAGGCAAAAATGCGCTCCCGGTCACTGCTTAAGTAATAGGTGCCCATAATGGTCAGCACTACCGACAGTATGATGGCGGGAACGGATGTGGCGGTGGTCAAAACACCGCGAAGTATCTGATTGGCCAAGGGCATCAGAATATTTTTCACTTCCGTCAAGGCATCATTGATGACTGCTGTCAGATCTATCGGCATTATATCCGCATACTGATTATTCAGACTTGTTATCCATCCTGTAATCTGATTGCTAAGCGACTGCCAGGTGGATGACATGCTGAGGAGCTTTGCCAATTGAACAAGTTCCTGCAACAGCCGCCCTGCAACGGCCCGTATGCCCCAGCCTAAAAGCCCGAAAACGATCACCATGCCCATGATGGTGGCCAGGTGGTTGCCAATGCGTATTTTGGCAAAGAAATGACGGAACCTGCGTACCAGCGGCTCCATGAGCATGGCAAACAACAGCGCCAGCACAAAAGGCCAGCAAAGAGGCAGCAGTTTTACCACCACAAAGCATATGCCCAGCACAAGCGCGATCAAGGTCAGCCGCCGGGGGATATCGTTCAGTTTTGTATTCCAGTTGTGCAGCCGTTTCAAAAAGTCCTCCATCATATCCCTCCCTGGCATTGTCCTTCCAAGTATATCATGACCCATTGCATTTGTCATGAAAAAGCCTTGCCACGGCCCGCACCGGGCTGGCTTCCGCATGTATATTCAGCGGGAAGGCAGCTACTTCAAATACACCTGTCAATTTCTCAAGCCCGCGCATGTTTTCAACAATTGGGATACCAAAAGTTAACAGCAATTTGTGCACCGGGAAGGGCGGCTCATCCGGGGACGGCATATCCATTCCCAGAAAGGCGATCTCCTCCTCAACAAGCATCTTGGCCATTTCCATGGAAACAACGGGGTGGCCGCTGTAATAGTTTTCTGTTCCATAGGCCGCTTCCATTCCTGTCAGAAGCAAAACCGCTTTTCCGGTAAGCGAACCCTTTTGAAGATCGGGTTTCTGAATTTCCCTTTGCCCCCGCACATCCAGCAAAATCCCTTGGGCACAGCAGCGGTTAAGAGGCATTTCCGCCATGGCGGGCGCATTTGGGATAAGATGCATGGGCGCATCCATGTGGGTGCCTGCGTGCAGCCCCGTATCAAATGCGAACGCGGTATAAAAATCCCTTTCCAACCATTTTTCCTGTGTTAGCCGCGATTGCCTGTCGCCGGGATATACGGGCATGCCGTCATAAACCGGCCAGCTCAAATCCACCCACATGGTTTTCCCTCCCTTGTACACAGTATACATGCTTTGCATCATCAAAACCAGGGCTATTTGTAACTTCTACAGGAATATGGTATGATGCATCTATCCGGAAAGGAGCGTATATATGGCGGAAAAGCTTGTAAATATCATGAAAAAGCCCAGGGAGCTGATCGGCGGGGCGCTCCAGGCTATAAAGGGGCCGGATGTGCAGAATCTGGTGGAATCCTTCACCAGCGAGATGACGGTGGTGACGGAAGGGCTTTATGATGATCAGATGAGGCTGCGTAAGGAAGTGGAGGAGCTTTCGGCCCAGCAGACCATTCTTTCCCAGCAGGTGCTGGACGGCCGGGAGGACCTTCAGTTGAAATGGGAGCAGTCCCAAAAGGAAACGGCTGCCCGCTTAGGCGATATGCAAAAACGCCTGCAGGCGTTGGAAGCAGGCAGGGGCAAACAGGGAAAAAAGAACGGAATCCTTTCCCAGGTCACGGTATTGGCCGCCATTGTTGCGGGGGCCTGGATCATCGTGGCGCTGCTTAATCTGCTGAAATAGAGCATCACAAAGGAGGGCTTTATATGCGTTCCTATGATGAGATTGTAAAAGATTATCAAAAACGGCGAAGGGATACGCTTATTGATTCGCTGGCCGTAAGCCTGAATTATATGGATGAGGTTTGCGTGGAGGCCGGCATCCTGCATGAAGCCGGCATCCTGGATGATTTGCTGAACGGAGCCTGCGCAGCGCTGCCCTTTGTACTTATCGCCGTGACGGAGCAGCTAAAGGTGATCCTGAGGCGAAAGCCCGCTCGGAATGGGCTAAAGGATGCAGCTTTCCGCATGGTCAAAACGGGTGCCGCCATGGGCGTAGGCGCCTGTGTGGCAGGCGCCGCGGGCATATTCGCCGCCATACCCGCATCCGTTGGCGTGCGGGCGCTGTTTGACCGGTACCGGCTGAAAATGCTTACCGGGCGGCGTGTTATGATGCGTACGCAAAGGCTTCGTGAAATGCAAACAGCAATGGTTCCGCCCATCGTAATTCATGAGCAGCCGCTGCTGACCGAAGGGAGTTTGAATCTCCCCGGCCGGGAATAATAGGTTTATCAGAGCAGTGCCAAAAGCTCTTCCGGCTTTTCGATCAGATGGCGGGCGTGATGCTCTATCAGCTCTTCCTTGGTCCTGAAGCCCCACAGCGCCCCAACCGGGATCATCCCGGCCGCGTTGGCACAGGCCATGTCCACTCCCGTATCGCCAACATACAAAAAGTCTTCCGGGGGAATGTGCAATTCCCTGGCTATTTCAAGTGCGCCGGTGGGGTCAGGCTTTACCGGAACATTTTCTTTTTGGCCGCGGATGAAGTCAAAGTGCATATCCGGGAAGTAATATGCCGTTACATTCAGTGTATCCTGATGCGGCTTATTGGAAAAAACACATAGCTTAAATCCGCGCATTTTCAGTTCGGCAAGCATGAAGGCAACGCCGTCGTAGGGGCGGGTTTTGTTACGGCATCCCGCGGCATAATAGCTTTGATATGCTTTTTGTACGACGGGAACCAATTCCTCTTTGAACCCTGTTGCGCGCTTGGCCAATGTTTTGACCCCATCGCCCACAAAATACCGGTATGCGTTTAAAGAATGCTCCGGAAGTCCATTTTCCGATAGCGCACGGTTCATGCTGTCTGCAATATCCTCAAGCGTATTCAAAAGCGTGCCGTCCAAATCAAACAATACGGCCTGTATAGCCACAGTTCCACCTTCTTTCGTTTTGACCGGGCCATTGTACCATAAGCATGAAAAGCATGCAATTGCACGTTTGGGGCATAATGAAGCTATCAGCAGGAAAAGGATGGCGAGAGTACATGCAATCAAGCGGGCAGGGCAACCAAAAAAAGAAAGTGGGAAGAGCGCTTCCCATTAACCGGCAAGTCATTTTGGGCGCGGCTGCTTTGGTAGCTGCCGCCGTACTGCTTATTATCGGGTTGTATCCGCGCAATGCGGTCGCACCCGATCTGACCACTACCCAGCCTCCGGATAATGCGGCGAATGAAGCGGGCACTCAGCCCTCCCGCGTGGAGGCAGGCTGTGAACTGGTTCAGCAGTTGACCTACAGCCGCTGTGACCATAAGGTGGAAAGGCGCACGCCTATTCCCCAGGAGCTTGTTGGCATGTCGCTTAAGGAAGTGGAAGCTGCTTATGAAGGATGGCAGGTGACTGAGTTTTTGCCCAAGCGTATCACCATGGCCCGGCAGTATTCCTTGTACTGCGCGCAGCATGTGGTGCTGATGCCGGATGAGTCGGGCGTTCTTGGCATATTTGAAAACAAATATGGCGATGCGATGGCATTTGTGAGGTCTTTGGAAACAAGCCTTGACTCCCTTCCTGAATCCATCCAGGAGGAAGTAAGGCTGGGCAAGGGCTTTGATACGATGCAAGACCTGGAACAATGGCTTGAAAACGTGGAAAGCTGAAGACTCTCTTTTTATGAAGCGATCCAGCTTTCCGGATTGTTCATAAGGCTGTGCAGGGAAAAGTTCTTTTTGGCAGCGGGCTTGTTTGAATATAAAAAATCGCCCCGCCCTTTTCAAAACTGAGAAAAGGGCGGGGTTATTATGCAAACAGCCATACATTACGGCTGGTCGAGCTGCTCGCTTAGCGGAAGGGTACAACCCTCAGAAAACTCCGCGGAGCATACGCTTTCATCGAAGGAGACATCCTCCTCCAAATTCTGCTGCTTGGGGATAAACGCGTCGCTTTGGGATTTCTCCATTTCAGTCACCTCCTGGCGGTTTTCTTGATTTCTATATACCACGAATTCCGTCCGTTGAATCAATGAAAACGCCAACAGAAGCTGAAAGTTTAATCCTGTTCAAACAGGTGGGCCATGATTTGCGTACCCTCCTTCAAATAAAGCCCCTTTTCGGCTGTTTCCTCATCCAGCCTGCCGGGCGTTCCGGGGCGGCGGCTGTCGTACAGCGCCCAAGGCACGGGAGAACCGTCGTGACCCCTGGTGGATAAAAGCGTCAGGTGATCGCTTAGCATCAGCAGTCGGAAATCACCCAGGGCGGGCAGTTTATGAAGAAGCGGTGCAATGACGCGCTGGTCCAGCATGCGGATCGCTTCCAATTTTTTGTCTATATCCCCGGCGTGGGACATTTCATCCGGCGCTTCCACGTGGAGCACCGCAAAATCATCCCCGGCCGCAAGAGCGGTAAGCACCGCCTCCACCTTGCCCTCGTAATTTGTGTCAAGGTCACCTGTCGCGCCTTCCACCTTCGGTGTTTTCAGCCCGGCCAAAGCGGCGATGCCCCATACCAGCGGCACGGCGCTGACCACAGGTCCATAATGGCCGTATTTTTCCTGAAAGGAAGGCAGCCTTATCGCCCGGCCCGGGCCCCAGGGCCAGACCATATTGGCAGGCTTAAGGCCCCGTTTCCTGCGGGAATTATTGACAGGGTGGTTATCAAGTATCTTGAAGCTTGCCCGCATCAGCGCTTCGATTTCATTGGATAAAAAGCCTTTGGGCCATAAACCGGCCATATTTTGATCCAGCACGTTGTGCGGCTCAGTCAGTATAAAGGATGCATCGTCACGCACTGGGCCGCGCAGTATGCCAATGTGGCGGAAGCTGCGGCTGACTTTGATGTGAAGGCCCATGCTTTCCGCAATGGCCTGATAATCGGGATGGGCAATCAAATCGCGCATCAGCGTTTCGGCCTCAATGCCTTCCACGCTGCCGCCATTGTGGCTGCGGATCACAAGTCCGTCCGCTGTTTCCTCCATGGCGCAGAGGTTCACGCGAAGGGATACTTCTCCCTCTTTGAGCAGCACGCCCATACCGGCTGCCTCCAGTACGCTGCGGCCCGTGTAGCACTTTCTTGGATCATAGCCGAATATATTCAGTATAGCCGTATCGCTGCCGGGGGTTACGCCTTCCGGAACCGTTAGGGCTGTTCCCGTTTCGCTTCCCGCAAGTCTGCCCATAGCCGGCAAATCCAAATAACCCAGAGGCGTTTTATGATTCAGGGCGTCAAGCGGCTTGTCCGCCATGCCGTCGCCTATTACCATCAGGTATTTCATGCGCCACATCCTTTCTATGGCTCAACAGTATACAAAAAATCCCTTAAAGCCGCAACGGTTGTACACAAAGAGAACGGACAGAATACAAAAGCCTGCAAAAATGAAAATTTTCCTCCTTTTGTGCTATACTATACCAAGCATTTTTCAAGGAGGCCGTTTTATTGAAGCGGATTGTATTGACCGGGGGCGGCACCGCCGGCCACGTGACGCCCCATCTGGCCTTGATTCCCCATTTGAGGGAAGCCGGGTATGACATTCACTATATCGGTACCGAAGCGGGCATGGAGCGGGATTTGATCAGCCGTTTGCCCGGTATTACATACCATGCGGTAAAGGGCGGTAAGCTGCGCCGTTATTTTAGCTGGAAAAACTTTACGGATCCTTTCCGGGTTTTTTGGGGGGCTGTACAATCCGCCCGGTTGATGGGTAAGCTCAAGCCCGACGTGTGTTTCAGCAAGGGCGGTTTTGTGTCGGTGCCGGTAGTATTCGGCGCCTGGCTGCACCGGGTGCCGGTTCTATTACACGAAAGCGATTATACGCCGGGCCTGGCCAACCGCATTTGCGCCGTGTTCGCCAAACGGATCGCGACCACCTTTCCGGAATGCGCCAAGGCGCTTGGCAAAAAGGCGCAGATGACGGGCACGCCGCTTCGTCCCGAACTTTTTTCCGGCAGCCGCGCCCAGGGGCTGGCTATGGCCGGTTTTCAGGGTATAAGACCGGTGCTTTTGATGATGGGCGGCAGTTCCGGCGCACAAAGCGTGAACCAGGTCCTGCGCGCGTCGCTTCCCAAGATCCTTCCCAAAATGGATGTGATGCACATTTGCGGCAAGGGCAACATGGAGCCTTCCCTTGATCATACCCCCGGCTATTGGCAAAAGGAATTCTTAAGTGACGAGCTTCCCAATGCATTTGCTGCCGCAGACTTGATCCTGTCCCGGGCGGGAAGCAATGCACTTTGCGAATTTCAGGCGCTGAAAAAGCCTATGCTTCTCATTCCCTACCCACGTACCGCCAGCCGGGGCGACCAAATCCTCAATGCCCAAAGCTATGAGCGCCGGGGTCTAAGCCATGTGCTCCTGCAGGAGGATTTGACTGCGGATACGCTGGTGGACGCCTTGCATCAATTATATGAATGCCGAGGGAAATTGCGCGCCGCATTGCAAAACGCGCCTGCAGCCGACGGTACCCAGGCCGTGCTTAACCTGATCGAACAAGTCCAGGGGGCTTTGCCCCCTGGACCCCCAGCAAAGGGATAAAACCCCTTTGCAATCCCCATATTTTACAATTGGAGACAAACTTATGGGGATACAATTTTGAATGACTGAGCTGAGTGCCGCCAATGACGAAATGTACGACGGGCGACCGCCCCTACACTCCCCAAGGCTCCTTAAACTGGCGAGCGAAGCGAGAATGAGGATTGGTACGTTCGCAGTGCGACGATTGAGCCAGATGGGGCGAGTAACAGCTCAATGATTAAGTCTCCTTTCTTTTAAAATGAAAATTGCCTTCAGCTTTATTCTGCGCCGAGAAAACGAAATTCGTTTTCTCGGCTTTTTTCTTTCCATGGTTTGGTTCTGATAAGACAGGAGCCTTCTGCACACAATAGCCGCGAGGAGGCGAATACCTTGAACAAAAAGTGGATTCTCACCATGCTGTGCGCGTTTGCGCTGGTCCTGCTGGCAGGTTGCACAAGCAATGCGGATGTCTTACCGTCCCCGTCGCCTGCAGCCACGACGATGAAGCCCAGCCCGTCACTACTTCCCAGCGTGGCGCCGGTTGCCAGCCCCAGCCCCGGCGTTGGAACGCCCACGACCACCGCGCCCGGAACAACGGGCGCGGCGATAACGACGATCGACGAGGCAAAAAAGGTATCCAAGGACATCAAGGATGAGCTGGAGAAACTGAGCGAGGTTTCACAAGCTACTGTGGTGGCTGCGGGAGATACCGCCGTGGTCGGGCTCACGTTTGACACCCAGTACAAGGGGGGCTTAACCAAGCGGATCACCGACATGATCAAAGACAGAATCGGCACTGTCAACACAGGAATTCAAAAAATCGGCACTACCTCTCAGGCGACCCAGGTAAAATCCATTCAGGACCTGAGCGCCACCATGGAGAAAACTGGCACCACAATATCCTCGCTGCAAACCCAGGTGGATGCGCTGTATAAAACGATTACCGCCAATGCAGGTGGCGCCACAACATCACCCGCTGCTACCACAGCTCCTTAAGGCGCGCAAAGGGATGCATTCAGCATCCCCCTTCGCGTGCCTTTTTGGACTGGAAATCTTAAGCTGCACGACCAGTATAAAAAGAATATTGGCAGTCCTGTGTGCCTTGTCCAAAGGAAGAATCAAAAATACAAGGCTTATTTTCCTTAAAAATTTTTTTGCCTTTCGCAAATCCATAGTCATATTCCCCCTGACAGCGCACATAGCTTATCCCAGAGGGGGAGATGAAATATGGATTATACGGTACGTGCACAACGCTGGCATATGCTGGGCGCCGCGCCTTTGGCGGCTGTGATGGCTGCATTGGCTTTTGCGCTGGGACAAGCCGGCATCCCCGCCAGCATCTGGCGGCTGAACAGATGGGCAGCGGGTCTTTTGTTTGTCTGGTGGTTCCTGGGGATAGCCCTTATA
Source organism: Bacillota bacterium (assembly GCA_023415715.1). Taxonomy (GTDB): domain Bacteria; phylum Bacillota; class Clostridia; order Christensenellales; family Aristaeellaceae; genus JAEWAH01. The sequence continues at coordinate 24,034 of JAEZJP010000140.1, read as the reverse complement.
AGGCGCAACCCGCGCCCCTGGGCAACAGGCGTGCCACAGGCCGCGCGTCATGCCACGCGCATTCTATGGAGCGCAGCCGTGGCCCAACTGGTCAGCACCCTGACGATGCTCGGGGCGCACTATCTGTATAGCCTTATCCTGGGGCAGCAATATGTCTGGCTGGATGCGCTGGTGGCATGCGGCGCACTGCTGTTCGGACAGGCGGCGGGAGTGAGGTCGCTGTATACGTTTTCCCGTCCGAAACCCTACCTGTACGGCGGCACAGCTATGCTCTGCGCCTTATTCCTCCTGTCTGCACTTTCGTGAAAAATGCGGGCGGCACGATTACAAACGAGGGGAAACTGCGGTTCCCCCTCATTGCACCCCAAGAAAATGGCCGGCGTGTCAAATTGATACGCTGGCTTTCTTGTGTAATTCCAAACCATTCATGGGTCGAGCCGTTCAGCATTATTGTTGTTTTTTACATCCCCATGCTCTCATATTTCCCGACCCCCTTATAAAAAACCGCCCTGGCCAGCAAGGAGTACGCAGCGCTCACAGCGATGGTCAATAATATATACAGGAGCGTCCACTGCCCGGAAAGCATCAGGCAGGGCACATACCCGATAAACGCGTAGGGAATCAATCCAAACAGCACGATCTGCATAAACAGGGGATATACCCTTACCGGATACTTGGCGTATTCGCCGATGGCATACAGGGTATAAGGCACATTCACCTGCCCGCCGGCCTTCAGCCAAAATACGTTGCATGCGCCGATAAGATAGCTGGATGTCCGCACTGCCGTTCCGCACACGATGAACAACAAACTAAGGAACACTGCTGTGATGGTCAGCGCTTGAAGCGCAGCCAGTGCCATAAAAAGGCTAAGGAAGCCGATGCCCAGCACCCCTACCCCCTGCAATCCCACCTCATGGGAAAGAATCTGGTACAGGGGCGATACCGGGCGGGAAAGCATCACATCCAACTCTCCGCCAAAAACCAGCCGCGGTATGTACCAGATGCCATCGAAAAAGATATTGCTCATCCCTTCGGTAATAAACATGAAGGACATGATCAAATACACCTGGCCCTCGGTAAAGCCCGCAATTTCGGGCACGTTCCGGTACAGCACAAAGGCCACGCCCATCATCAGCGCACGCATCACAAAGCCGGCTACAGCCATCATCCAGAAATTGAAGCGGTACTCCATGGCGGTTTTCAGGTACTGTGATTTGATCATCCAATAAATTTTAAACATTTTCAGCCCCCCGCAAAGGAAACGGTCCGGCGCACCCTTTCATACAGCACCTGATGGATAAGGAAGAATGCGGATGCCCAGGCAAGCTGCATCAGGATGGTCAGCCATACCGGCAAGTATAGCGGCTGATTCAGGAACAGAGCCACCGGCGTTTGTACCATCAGGGGGAAGGGAGTCAGCCATGCGATTGTCGTAAGAAAGCCGGGGAACAGGCTTACCGGGATCAGCGCGCCGGAGAAAAAGTCCATCAGCGCCGTGCGTACCCAGCTCAGGCCCAAATGGCTGGTGGTAAAAAAGCACAGGAGGCTGAAGCAACTGACCATCATCATCCTGAGCAAAAGCCCCAGCGCAAGGCTTAATATGGCTGCGGGCAGCATGACCGCATCGGGCATGGCAATGTTTTGGGAGAAAAGCAGGAACAAGGCTGCCGTTACAATGCCGTTAACAAGAGCCTGGGGAATCACATACCCCGTCATATCCGCCAGGGACTGGCTCAAAAAAGATACCGGCTTTAAGCACCGTGATACCACCTTGCCCGAGCGGATCTCCCTGGATAACATATTCTCGGTGGACCAGGTCAGCAGGTTGTTGATGAAGAAGGAAATCAGTATATAGGCATACATGTCCTTGGATGTAAACCCGCCGATTGCCCCTCTGACGCTTGACAAATACAGACTGTGCCAGAGCATGAACTGCCCGCCAAGCAAAATAAGCGGCGTGATCATGGATAGCAAAAACGCGGACCGGTAAAACAGCGAGCTCTGCATGGTAAGGGATACTAGCTTTGCAAAGGATTTCATTGCTTTGCCCCCGCCGCAAAAATCTGCGACACAACCTGGTCGATGCCCGGCTCATTCACTGTGATGTCCTTGATATCATAGCATCGCGACACAAGATCCAGCATCTCTTTGGCACTGTAATCCGCCGTGTCAAAGGCGATGCGTGTGGTAAGCCCATCCAAAGTCACCTTTGCCTTGGGGATGAGGGGGGTGACATTTTCCAACGCAGGTCCTTCCACTGTGATCGTGCGCCCAGAGGCATACCTGTGCCTGAGCTTATCAAGCGCACCCTGGTAATACACCCTGCCCTTGGATAAGACCAGGGCGTTATCGCATATCTGCTCGATATCGCTCAGGTCATGGCTGGTCAACAGCACAGAAACGCCGTTTTCCCGGTTCATTTTGCGGATAAATGTACGAATTGCGAATTTCACATTGATGTCCAGGCCGATGGTAGGCTCGTCAAGATATAGCAGCTGCGGCCCGTGCAGAAAGATCAGCCCGATATCCGCTTTCATGCGCTGGCCAAGGGACAGCCGCCGGGCGGGCGAACCCAGTATCGGTTCCAGATCAAGCAGTTCCGTCACCATGCGCATGTTCCTGTCGAACAAGGCGGTATCCAGTTTGTATAAAACCTTGATGGCGTTATAGCTTTCGATGACGGGGATGTCCCACCATAAATTCGTTTTCTGGCCGAATATGACGCCAATCTTTTTTAGATACCGGGCATGATGCTCCATAGGGCTTTGGCCGTACACTGTCACACTTCCGTTGGTCGGGGTCAAGATGCCTACAAGCATTTTGATCAGGGTGGACTTTCCTGCCCCATTTTCGCCGATGCAGGCCAGGGATTCCCCTTCCCCCATGGAAAAAGTTACCCCGTCTACCGCCAGCTTTTCGGTCCATTCCGTTTTTACCAGGCTCTTTAAAGCGCCTTTAAGCCCCGGCTGCTTTACATTCTGACGATAGATTTTCGTAAGCCCGTTTGTCTCAATCAGCGGCATGATGTCCCGCCTTCCGTTATGAATTGTATATATTGGAGTGAATTGGAAATATTATACCGTAATGTGCCGATAAAGTCGACCTTTTCGAAAATGGAAAGTGCATCTTTTATTCGTTTAGAGCTTTATCAAATCGTTGTTTTCCTAAGTTTGTACAGTAGAAAAAAGCCGGTGCATCAAATTGATGCACCGGCTTTTTTGTATATAGAAATCATGATTTTAGTTATTTTGCAATAAGAGAGTTCTTCTTATCGATATTACACAAATACAATTAGTGAAACAGCGTTACTTCCGGATCACCGTCCGCACCTACTTCCTCAAGGATTACAGGACCTTGGGGAAGCTGGTGTTGCCCGGTTGCCGGGGCTTGTTCTGCTGTTTGATTTTGTTCACCTGTCTGGCCCTGCCCGGCGTCCTGGCCTTGTTCGGCATCCTGGCCCTGCTCGGCGTCCTGGCCTTGTTCGGGGGGCTGACTTTGTTGTATTGTCTGGTTAGTATCGCCGCCATTCCCTTGGAAGTCAGCTAGAGCTTGCTGCCACTGCGCAGTAAACTCCTCCAGCGTCAGCCCATTGCTCATCATATACTGGGCGGCCTCCTGCCCAACGTAGCGCAGATGCCAGGGCTCATAAATGATCTTGGTGATGTCTTCCTTGCCCTCGGGATAGCGGATAATGAATCCGTATTCCGCGCAATGGGCGGCCATCCACTGGGCTTCCTCTGTTTTTGCGAATTCGGAATTGAACCTTTTGCCAATCCACGCCTTGCTGATTATATCGATGCCAAGCCCCGTCTGATGGTCGCTGGAGCCGGGAAAGGCCACCACACCGTCATCCTTGCCGTTATTTTGCTCCAACCGGTTATAATACATGGTTTTTTGTGTCTGATAGCTTCGATAGCCGCTGTGGGCGTACAGAGTCACGCCGTCTTCGGATGCTGCGGCAAACATAGCGTCCAGTGCGTCGGAGACAAAATCGCACATTTGAATGGCGGAACTGGAAGTCTTCTTTACCTTGATCTTAACAAGATTCTTTGGGATGTAATCGGAGGGAAGCAGGTTATCAGTGTTCACCAGGCGGATGTATTCCTTTTGAAGCTCATTCATGGAAACGGGATATGTCCATGAAACGGAGTTCCCCTGCTCAAGCTCCTGGGCGTAGGCGCAGCCGCCCACGAATATCATGGTCAGACACAGCGCAGTCAGCAGCCATTTCTTCCCCACCGGTTTGCACGCTCCTTTTCATTATGGTTCCAGTATATCCAAGATGGCTTCCGCCTGCAAGGATTGCACATAGGTTTCCATGGGAATTTGCTGCTCATACATGGATGTGGCATAATCGACACCTACATACCGCACGTGCCAAGGCTCATATTTATAGCCGGTGATCTCTTCCCATTCCTGCGGGTAACGTATAATGAAACCAAAACGGTGGGCATTCCCCTTCAGCCATTTCCCGGCCTTTGTTTTCCCGAAGGAACCGTTCAGGCCGCTGGGCGCGCCTTTGGCGCCCACGTCCATGGCCAAGCCCAGCTGATGTTCGCTGCACCCGGGCGGCGCCACATACTCCTGCGCCTTTTTTTCGCTCCCGGTAGATTTGACCTTGTTGACGTACACGGTTTGCTGCTTGGGGAAACTACGGTAACCCGATACTGTAAGGAAGGAGATCTTTGCTTCCTTTTTTGCCGCTGTGAACATTTCCTCCAAAGCCTTGGCGGCGTCCGGCCGCATGCGGCGGGTGGTGCCTTGAACTTTTGCTTCCACCGTCTCCGGAACATAAGCCTCTGACATTTCCTGCTGACGATTCACCAAAAAAATTTGCCCTTCCACATCCATTTGGGGCATTCCCTTATACATGGCGCCTTCCATCAAAGATGCGGCCAGGGCGACTGTCGCAACGAGCTGCCGGATAAGCAAAGAATCAGCCTCTTTCACCAGGGTTTTCCTTTGTACATAGTATTCGACGAAACAGGCTGGCAAATCCTTCACTCTTTTTTGACAAAAATTTGATTTCCATACTTTGAAATGAGCCGGTTCTTTGCGCTTTCCTCCAGAAGGGCCGTGATCCTCGTGCCTTCCTCCAGATGCTCCTCACTCACGATCTGCCCCAGGGAGCGCACATCACTTACGGCGCCGTACTGGGAGAAGGGCACAAGCAGTACCGCCTGCTGGCGCCTTGCATTAAGCAGGGAAGCGATCCTTATAAGAAGCTCGTCAATCCCAGTGCCTTGCGTGGCGGATACGTGCACCGCACCGGGCAGGAAGGGGATATTTTCCGCCGCGTCGCACTTGTTCAGCACGTCGATTCGGGGCTGCTGGGATGCGCCCAATTGGTTCAGCACCTCCAGCACCACCTGATGCTGTTTCAGGCAATCGGGGGAAGCGGCATCGGAAACGATGAGCAGGATGTCCGCCAACGTCGCTTCCTCCAGCGTGGAGTGGAAGGCCTCCACCAGGTCATGGGGCAGCTTGCGGATAAAGCCTACAGTATCCACCAGCAGAAATTCGGTGCCGCTGTCAAGCTTCACATTCCTGGATACGGCGTCCAGCGTGGCAAAAAGCTGGTCCTTTACATAGACGTCCGCGCCGCTGATTTTGTTTAAAAGCGTTGATTTGCCCGCGTTTGTATAGCCCACCAGCGCCACCACCGGCACCTGGGTACGCTCCCTGACACGGCGGCGGATCCCCCGCTGCTTTTCCATTTCGGTAAGTTCCCGCTTGACGTCGGTAATACGCTCCCTGATGCGGCGGCGGCTGATTTCCAGCTTGCTTTCGCCTGGGCCACGGGTGCCGATGCCGCCGGCAAGGCGCGAAAGTACCAACCCCTGTCCGATAAGCCTTGTGGAACGGTAGTTTAATTGCGCAAGCTCCACCTGCAGCTTGCCTTCCCTGGAGGAAGCGCGCTGGGCGAAGATGTCCAGGATCAGCATGGTGCGGTCGATGACCTTGACATGCAAAAATTCCTCCAGGTTGCGCACCTGGATGCCGGTCAGTTCTTCATCGAAGATTGCAATGTCAATATGCTGCGCCTGGCAATCCAGCGAAAGCTCCTCCGCCTTGCCACGGCCGACGAACGTGGCGCCGTCGGGCTTTGTGCGCTTTTGCAGCGCAGTCGCTACCACCAGTGCTCCCGCCGTTTCCGCCAGCCTTTTCAATTCCTCAAGCGATTCTTCGCTTTCAGTACCGACGAGGATGGCCCGCTCCGGCCCGCCAAGCGATTGCTGATCCTGCCCCTCAGTGACCAGCTCGTCGGAGACCAGTATTTCGTCCATCCAGGCTTCCTGAGGGATTTTGCTTACAGGCATGGGGCCAAACAGCCTAAGCGCGGGCTGATCGCCTTCCATTTCCCCCAAAAAGCCAGCACCGATCGCAGGTTGGCGGCCCGGCATGAGGCCGATTGCGGCCATGGCGTCAAAACGCATGGTGCGAAGGGCGCTGATATCCACATCCGATAATTCCGCGCTGCCGCCTGGATGGGTATGTATGCACCGCACCATGGAAAGCCGCCGCACGTTGCGGCGCAGGCGGAATTCCGACAGCGACACATTATCCAGTCCGCCCACGATCACATCCACAACTTCGCCGTCACGGGTGATGTACACAGCTATTTCTCGGTTGATATGCAGCGATATTTCCCCAAGCATATCCACCATTTCCAGGGGTACGAACGTGTCACGGCTTACTTCCCAGGTATACAGCTTCTCCAACTCATTAAGCAGCGTTCTGCGCAGGCCTTCGGTATTGCCATGGATTTCGGCCATAACTCCTCCTTGAAAACACAGGGAAGCCGGGGTACGCTTAGCAAACCCGGCTTTTTACTTTGCTTCCTGCTTTTTTTGGTAATCCTCAATGGCGGCGTGAATGGCTTCCTCCGCCAGAAGCGAACAGTGGATCTTGACCGGGGGAAGCCCGTCCAGCGCTTCCATCACCGCCTTGTTGGTGAGCGTAAGCGCCTCCTCTATGGATTTGCCTTTCACCATCTCGGTGGCCATACTGCTGGTGGCGATGGCGGCGCCGCAGCCAAAGGTCTTGAACTTCACATCGGTGATGATGCCGTCTTCCACCTGGATGTCCATTTTCATGATATCGCCGCAGTTGGCGTTGCCCACCGTACCGCTGCCGCTGGGGCTTTCCAACTCGCCCACGTTCCTTGGATGTTCAAAATGATCCCAAACTTTTTCACTGTATTGCATATAGGTTTCTCTCCTTATTTTGAAGCGGCCGCAAACAACGGCGACATGTCCCGCAAATTTTCTACGATGCCGGGGAGCACTTTCAGCACCTCGTCCACATCATCATCGGTATTGTCCTGACTTAAGGACAGCCGCAGGCTTCCGTGGGCGATTTCATGGGGAAGGCCGATGGCCAGCAGCACATGGGACGGATCCAGGGAGCCGCTGGTGCATGCTGAACCGCTGGAGGCAGCGATACCACTGAGGTCCAGGCGCAGAAGCAGCGATTCACCCTCGATATAGCGCACCGAAACATTCACATTGCCCGGCAGGCGGCTTAATCTGGGGCCGTTCAGACGTACGTCGGGAATGCTGTTCAATATGCCTTCAATGAGCCTGTCCCGCAATGCAGCAAGCTTCTTCGACTTCTCTTCAAGGTTTTCCACCGCCAGCGTAATGGCCTTGCCAAGGCCAACGATACCGGCCAGATTTTCCGTACCGGCCCTAAGCCCACGCTCCTGAGCGCCGCCCTGCAAAAGCGTGTCCAGCCTTGTGCCCTTGCGCACATACAGCGCGCCAACACCTTTGGGGCCGTGGAACTTGTGGCCGGACAACGACAGCATATCCGCCTGCCAGTCTGCAACATTTACAGGAATGGCGCCTATCGCCTGCACCGCATCGGTATGGAAGGGAATGTTGTGGGCCTTGGCGATTTTGCCGATTTCCGCAATGGGCTCAACTGTGCCGATCTCGTTGTTGGCCGCCATGATGGTGATGAGGATGGTCTTGTCGGTGATAGCCTTTTCCACATCGGCGGGGGATACGAAGCCGTCACCGTCCACGGGCAGGTAGGTCACCTCAAAGCCCTGCTTTTCAAGCCATTCACAGGTGTGCAAAACGGCATGGTGCTCGATGGAACTGGTGATGATGTGGTTGCCCTTCGCCCTGCGAGCAAAGGCCGTACCCTTGATGGCCCAGTTGTCGCTTTCCGATCCGCCTGCCGTGAAGTATATCTCTTCCGGCTTGGCCCCGATGGCCGCCGCCACCTGCCTGCGTGCTTCGGCAATGGCTTTTGCCGCTTCCCGCCCAGTTTGATGGATGCTGCTGGCATTGCCGTACACCTGCGTAAAGTAGGGCAGCATGAAATTCAGCACTTCCTGGCTTACGGGCGTGGTGGCGGCATTGTCCATATAAATGCGGTTCATAGTACGTCTTCCTTCCAAGGTATTCCTTAAGATTCCCTGCTGAGCATATCCTTGAGGGTGATACTTTGCAACAGATCGTTGATCTGGTCTGTCAGCCGGCTCCAGACCATACGGGTGGGGCAATCGCAGCTTTTCCGGCAGGCCTCGCTGTCATGCAAACATTCCGATAGGGATACGGGTCCTTCCGTGGCGTCGATGATATCGCCTACCGTGATTTCCGCCGGGTCACGGGCCAATTGGTAGCCACCCTGTACGCCCCGGACCGTGGTGACCAGCCCGGCCCGGCGCAGACTGCCCAGCAATTGCTCCAGGTACTGCTCCGGCACGCCGGTTTCCGCAATGGATTTTAAAGGCTGGGGCCCATTGCCTGCCTGGGTCGCCAGATAAAACATGGCGTACAAGCCATATTTCCCACGGGTGGACAGCTTCATGCCCCGGCCTCCTTTCGGCGATCTTTCTTATTGGTGAAAACCCTACTAATTTTATCGGGTTTTCGGTGGTATATTATCACGTGCTGGGAGGGTTGTCAAGGGCCGGGATCACAATTTTTCGATGAAGTGTATTACGACCCTTAATGAATGTTGAGTTGTAAGCAACTGTCCTGTGACAGAGGTGCGTTTTCTCTTTCGTCCCGAAAAAAAAACTAAAAGGGGCGGGGGAGTCTTGATTCTCCACCTTTTTCCATCTGGCTCAATCGGCGCATTGCTCACTGCCGTTCGCACTGCTTGTTTCGCCAGCCTCCTCCGCCTCGCTTCCTCCGCCACAGGCGGTGCTTAGGCTACGGATCCCTTTCAAACGCCAAATTAGTGGCGTGCTTCGCACGCGTACTATTTTAGGGCGTACGTTGCGCGCTTATTATGTAAGGCTTGAAGTATCCGGCATAATTCATTTAAATAGATGGGGATTCTCAAGGGGTTCCCATCTGGCTCAATCGTCACACTGCTTCGCTGCCGCTCGCATTGTTCGTTTCGCCAGCCTCCTCCGCCTCGCTTAATCCGCCACAGGCGGCGCTTTGGCTACGGAGCCTTTCGCGTGTCCAGGGGCGGCGCCCCTGGTGGCGGGGGCAAGGGCGGTAAGCGTGTTTCCTTGGAGGCGGTAGGGAATGTTGAGGGGCAGGGTGATCTTGTCATGGCCGTGGCCGGCATGAACGGATTGCAGGATGGGTTTATTGGAGGGGAGGAGCTCTTCAAATATTTCCTTTAAAGTGAGGCTAGGCTTGCTTGGATCGCCGGCGCAGTCGGTGAAGTCGCCCAGTATAAAGCCTGCGCACTTGTCAAGGAGGCACGTATTGCGGAACTGGGTGAGCATGGCGTCGACGCGATAGGGCTTTTCGCCTACATCTTCCAGGAGCAGAAGCTTTCCAGTAAGGTCAGGCATGTATTCGGTGCCAAGAAGATTGTTTAAAACAGTCAGGTTTCCGCCTGTGAGGATACCTTCCGCTTCGCCTTCCCGAAAAATCTCAAAAGGTGTGCCGTCGGGGTTTTCCATGGGACCCAATGGACTTGTATCACCCATGGCCCGAAGCCATCCCGAACGGCTGTTGTTTTCCCTGAGCCCTACCGGCCAGTGGGCGCCCGCCATGGGCCCGTGAAAGGTCACAAGCCCGCACTTCACCTGAAAGGCACAGTGCAGCGCGGTGATGTCGCTGAACCCCACAAAGGGTTTGGGATGATTCCGGATGGTATCATAATCCAGCATGGGTAAAAGCCTGGCCGCGCCATAGCCGCCCCGAAGACATACGATGGCGTCGATATCGGGGTTTGCAAACGCGCTGTTCACGTCATAGGCGCGGAGGCTGTCGCTGCCGGAAAGGTATCCCCTCTGCTCATGGCAGCTTTGCCCCACTGTAACGGAAAAGCCCATACCTTCCAGCAGGCGGATGGCTTTTTGCCTGTTTTCCTCTTCATAGATTGGGCTGGAAGGCGCTATGAGCCCAATGCGCGCTCCAGGCTGCAAGGAGGGCGGCAGGAGTCTTTCGTGCATGGCAATCTTCTCCCTTCTTTGCATGGCTGCCCCTTATCGAGCCCATAATAGGACTGGATATCTATCAAGGAGGATGCCATGCTGACCGTATTTTTGCGCTCGATGATACTGTTTTTGCTGGCGGTGGTCTTTGTCAGGATCATGGGCAAGCGGCAGGTAGGCCAACTACAGCCGTTTGAGCTGGTAGTGGCGATCCTGATTGCAAACCTTGCCGTAACGCCCATGGCGGATGTGGGGACGCCGCTTTTATATGGCATCGTGCCCATGATGGGGCTGGTTGTTCTCCATGGGCTGTTCGCGCTGATCTCCATGAAAAGCCAAAAACTTCGCGAGATCTTCAGCGGCAAGCCAACGGTGCTTATTAAAGATGGGGTCGTTCAGTTTAAAGAACTGGAAAAGCTGTGCATGAACCTGAACGACCTGCTGGAGGAGCTTCGCACCGGAGGCGTGCAGAACCCTGCCGATGTAGGTACAGCCATTGTGGAAACCAGCGGAAAGGTCACCGTCTTCCCCAAAGCGTCAAAACGGCCGGTCACACCGGAAGATATGTCCATCGCTACAGGCTATGAAGGGCTTCCCATGACGCTGATACTGGATGGCGTGATCGAAAAGAAAAACCTAAATACGGGAAAAATTCCTGAGGAGTGGCTTTTTGACACGTTGAGGCTACACGGTTTTGGCTCGCCCAAGGAAGTATTATTATGCAGCCTGGATACAAGCGGCAAAATGTTCCTTCAGGGCAGGCTGCTGAATCAATCCATGATTGTGGACGCTATGCCCCCTAATGGAATAGGATGGTGACAAGATGAAGGCTACCACATGGACCATAGTCGTGCTGTTGGTTTTTATAGTTGCCATAGGCATTGCTTCCACCGTTATCAGTTCCAAGGTTTCCCGTGATTTTACGCAGGATCTGACCACAGCAGAGGAAAGCATACGCAAAGAGGATTGGGAAAAGGCCAAGCAAGCCGTAGACGCAATGAAAAACGAATGGGAAGAAACGTGTGAGTGGCTTCAGTTCTGGGTCAACCACGGAGATACTGACGATGTGAGCTTGTCGATAGAGCGGCTTACAGCAGCCATTGAAGTGAAGGATGTACCCCTGAGCCTCATCACCAGTGCGGAATTGGGGGAATCACTGCGCCATATCTATCACAGGGATGCGCTGCGGATCAGCAATATCCTATAGCGCTATTTCCGTTTCAGCGTGATCACATGCAGCTGGGCCGGGGCGAACAGCCTTGCCGGTACCCAGGATGTACCCACGCCGTTGGAAACTAGGATATCCGCCCTGTTTTCCTGCAGCCAGCCGGAAAGATACCGGTCGGATACCTTGGTGAATGTGCGAAATAATGGCTTGCCAAAGAACGTTACCTGTCCGCCGTGGGTGTGCCCGCAAAGCGCCAGGTCAAACCAGTTAATGGTTCCTTCGCTGTTTTTGGTGGCGAAAGCCTCGGGCAGGTTATCCGGCGAATGGGTGAGGAAGATCACAAAGTCATCCTCCCGCATAGGATAAGCGACCTGGCCTATTTGAGGGTAGCCGTTATTGTAGTCGTCCACCCCGCACAGGTATAGCGCGGAATCGCCCACCCGCACCTCTCTTACGTCATTTACCAGCGGCAGCACGCCGGCGTTTATCATGGCGCTTTGCAGCGCATTCAGGTTGCTTTCAGGAACAGTCCGGTCATGATTGCCCATCACGCCGGCCACCAGCCGTTTGGCATAGATTTTAGGCATGCTTTGGAAAAATTCCACCGCCCCGTCCGAATCGTTGGCATAATCGCCGCCCAGCAGCACCAGGTCGGCGTTCATGGAATTGATACTGGCGATCAGCGCATCAACGCGCCCCTGGGAGAAAAACGGGCCTTGATGGATATCCGACACATAGACGATGGTCAACCCATCGAGGGCCGGATTCAGGTCGTTTATCTCCAGCGTTTTTTGTTCCATATACAGCGTTCTTGCCTGGTAAAAGGGATAAATCAGCACAAAGGCCAATAAAGCAAAAGCGATCAGCCGGCTCAGACAGCCGCCCCGGCGGTGCTTTCCTCTGGCCAAAGCAATCCCCTCCTATTCTTACAGCAAAAGCAGTATTACCGGAATGGTCAAAACCGACAGGGCCGTGCTGACCGCCACACTTTGGGAGCCCAGACGGCCGCCACACTTGAAATATTCCGCCTGCATGGCGGTAGCGGAGGCGCCGGGCATGGCGGAACACACGAACACCGCTTCCCGGGCGCCCTGCGGCACGCGCAACAGAATCAGGATGCCCCAAAACGCCAAGGGAAAGACGATCAGGCGCATCAAGCAGGAAAACAGCAGCATGCCATCCTTCAGGTCAGAGAGTTTGAAGTCTGCCAGCCTTGCGCCGATGACGACCATCGCCAGAGGCGTGGTGGTATCGCCCAGCATGTTCATGGCATCCAGCGGTACCTTGGGAATGCGGATGGACAGAGCAAAAAAGAGGATGCCGAGCAGTACGGCGATCAGCGTTGGATTTAGCAGCGCCTTTTTCAGCGACAGCCCCGATTTGCCGGCATACAGGTATACGCCGACGGTCCAGGTCAACAGGTTGAAGGCTGCTGCATACATTACGGCGTAAATCATTTTTTCTTCGCCAAGCGCCGCAACGATCAAAGGATAACCCATGTATCCGCAATTGGAGAACATGGCCATATGGGTGAATACTGCACGCCTTTCAGCCGGTTCCTTTTTCGTGTACAGCATTGCTATGGCGCCGCATATAAACATGCTGGCCATGGCGAGCAGAAACGTTTCCGCCAGTTCGCCCATTTGTCCCGGTAGGGCATCCCGCTGCAGTTTGGCAAATGTAAGGCAGGGCAAGGTGAAAAATAAAACCAGTTTGTTCAGCCCGTCGAAAGCGCTTCTATCCAGAATACGCCCTCGCGCGGCAAGATACCCCAGTGCCATCAATAAAAATAATACGGCCACTTGGGAAACAACTTGCATAAGCGCACCTCTTAACTGAACGTGTTGACACGCTCATGCCCCCCATTGTACACTATTTCCGGTCCCTCCTGCAACCTTAACAAAAAGTCTCCCAAATCATTGCTTGACGAGGAAAAGCCTTGAGAACTCAGACAATTTTAGTCCAAATCCAGTCAAAAAGTGTTCTACGGTGTGAAATTAAATTTCACAAATAGCATATTGTGTATAAGAACTGTCCGTCAAAAAGAAAGGAGACGCCTATGCATTCTGATTTCTTTTCCATTGACCCTTGCCCGCTGCTTTCACCGGTGCCCGCCGTTATGGTGAGCTGCGCAGGGCAGGAGGGAGATCCCAACCTGATTACGCTGGCATGGGCCGGCACTGTTTGCTCAGATCCGCCCATGGTATCCATCAGCGTCCGCAAAAGCCGCTATTCCTATAGCCTGATTGAATCCACAGGGGAGTTTGTAATCAACCTGGTGGATCGAAATCTTGTGAAGGCGGCTGATTTTTGCGGTGTGAAAAGCGGGCGGGATATCAATAAGTTTGAAGTCTGCGGCCTGCACGCCATCTCCGCGCCACCCCTCACGCACGCCCCGGCATTGCAGGAAGCACCGGCCTATCTGTGCTGCAAGGTGGAAAAGGTTCTTCCCTTGGGCAGTCATGATATGTTCCTGGCCCGTATTGTAGGCGTTGCGGCCCGCAATGAGTATAAGGATGAAAAGGGCTCCCTGCGCCTGGATCTTTCCGGACTGGTTGCCTATAATCATGGCGTATACCAGGCCCTGGGCGATGTTCTTGGCTTTTTCGGCTACTCCGTAGCCGGGGAGAAGGTACTAAAAAACCGCATGTCGGTTTATAAGCAGAAACCGAAAAAGCGCTGAACAGGAACATTCACAGTTTATATATCATCACGTGCCGGCGGGTACCCGTCCTGTGCGTATGAACAAAACCGGCATGATTGAATGTTTCAATAAAACCCATATGCCTGTAGCTCGGCGAATCAGGCTCAACAGGGAACGCCTCAAGGTACGCGGCGCCGTTTTCACGGGCGTAAGCTTGGGCTTCCTCAATAAGGCGGCTGACAAGGCCTATACCCCTGAATTCCTTTTTGATGAAAAAACAGGCGATCGACCAAACGTTTTCAAGCGCCGCATCTCCGCCCAGCTTTCTGTAGGTTTCCCGCGGTGCGACAGAACACCAGGCAACGGGCGTGCCATTAAAATATGCAAGCAGGCCGACCGGGATGTCCGCCAGGATACGCCGACGCATGAATTCTCTTTTCGTTGCCGAATCTGCAGCCCCCAGCTCCTTGGCATTCATACGCCAAGATGCGCACCAGCAATAGTTGGGAGCGCCTTTTGAACTGAACAGTGCTTCAAAATCAGACCATTGATCCTTGTTTACCGGCTTAACATCAATTTCCTTCATTGCCGCCGCTCCTAACAAGATCTGCATCCATTATAATTCAAATCCTGATCAAATGACAGTATCCCAATTGCGGAATTCAGACTGAGTTCCGTCCTTCCGTGTTTTATGGTATACTAACAGGCAGAATAACGAAAGGGAGGGCTTCCATGTGATGCCGCTCATTTGTCCCGGCTGTGGCGGCCGGATGGATATAGAGGCGGATAGGGAGCTTGTCCCTTTTTCCTGCCCCTACTGCGCTTTGAAGCTTACGCCGCAAAAGAACGGCCAGGCGGTGGTTTTGAAGGCTTCTCCCGCAGCGCCTGTACACATAAAGGACGTTCCGGTCGGTGCGGACGTTACGGCGCTGTTGCGTAAGGCGCAGGAAGAAAGCGATCCCATCAAGCGGTTCGCGCTCCTTCAAAAGGCGGAGGAAGCTGCACCAAACAATCTGCAGGTGCAAAAGGCGCTTTTGCTGCATGGCCGGCTGCATGAGCGGGACAAACACCGGATCGATTTTTCGGTCATCAAGTGCTATTTGCTGCACGTATTTGAGGAACCGGATACTTATACGTTTGCCCAGAGGGAAGACAAGATAAGGGAACTGATATCGGAAGACCGGCTCGTTAAGGCCATGGCCATGGCTCCTGACGGCCAGGCGTTTTTGAAGGATTACCTGACGGCGCTTTCCCAGGAATACATTCACTTGTTCCTCCGGGGCAGCAGCCGGCACATGAAACCCATGTTCGGGTTTGCTCCGGCAGGCAAGCCGTTTAGGCTGCTGGCGGCGCCCGCTGCCAGCATGCTTCGCTGCATGCTGAAGGAGCAGGCGCTGCCTAACGACCTGCGGGAAATGCTTGCAGGCGCCTTTTATAAGGCTTACGGCCTGGAATTCCAGGGCGAGACTTCTTATCTTGATGAGGCGCTGGGTGCTTTAGTGGAAAGGTTCAGTAATTAGGAGAGACGGATGACAAGAAAATCTATCAAACAAAAAAGCAAATTGGTTTTAGTGCTGCGCAAGGTGCTGGAGCGTATACTCCTGATTCTTTTGGTAGCGGTATGCATCGGCGCGTTTTATCTGGCTGTGATCCTGGCGGAGGTGCCTGCCGATCAGGGAGCACCCACTGAGAGCACTGTTCCCCAGGTAGCGCTTACCGCCGAGCAGCCCAGGCAAATAGGATCCCTGAATGATCTGAAACAACTGGTGGAGCATTTTCCGTCACCTGTTCTGGCGCTGCAAGCAAACACCGAGCTTGCTTTTGCAGGGGGTGTGGTGAACGATCTGGCATACAAAGGCTCCTTTGCGCGGCTTGTAACGCTCACCTATCAAACGCAAAACGGGGAAACGCTGAAGCTGTACAGCATCTATCCCCTGGATGCCTTCTCCCTCCTGCCCGGCGAGGGATACACGCTTCAGGATAAACTCACCGCCTCGCTGGCCGGCATGACCGCAGTCAGGATGGAAAATGCGGATACGATACGGCTGCACGTAAAGGGGGAAAGCGCGCTGTATGCCTTCACCGCACCGAAGATGGAGGAGGACGCACTCAGTGAAATCTCCCGCCAGGCGGTACTGGTAAAGCCCTAAGAAAAATGGAATTGCCGTACAAAAGGAAAGGATGGAACCTTCCTGATGGAAACCCAGAAGAAGACCATGAAAACCGGCAAACTGATCAGGCGGTTTATACCTTATTACAAAGATTATTGGGGTACAGTTACATTTGACCTCTTATGCGCCGCCATGACCACGCTGTGCGAGCTTGTATTGCCGCTGATCGTACGCAGCATTACCAACCAGGCTATTGATGACCTTGCGGGGCTGACGGTAAATTTCGTTTTGAAACTTGGCGGCCTGTACATCTTTTTACGCATCATCGATGCCGCGGCGGCCTATTATATGGCATCCGTAGGGCATATCATGGGCAGCCGCATCGAAACCGACATGCGGCGGGATCTGTTCGCCCATCTGCAGCAGCTTTCCTTCTCCTATTACAGCAATACCAAGGTGGGTCAAATCATGGCCCGCGTCACCGGCGACCTGTTTGAGGTCACGGAATTCGCCCACCACTGCCCGGAAGAATTTTTCATTGCTGCCATAAAGATCGTTGCATCATTTATCATCCTGGCCGGCATGAACATCTGGCTGACGCTGATGGTATTCATCCTGCTGCCGCTTATGCTGCTTTTCGCCCGTGTTTTCAACAAGCGCATGCGCAAGGCGTTTATGGATTCACGCCATCAGGTAGGTGAACTTAACGCCCAGGTGGAAGACAGCCTGCTTGGCATCCGTGTGGTAAAGTCGTTCGCAAACGAGCCCATGGAAGAAGAAAAATTCCGGGACGGCAACCAGCTATTTTTGCAAACAAAACGTGTGGCGTACAAAGCCATGGCGGGTTTCCATACCACCACCCGCGTTTTTGACGGGCTGATGTACATCCTGGTGGTGATCGTAGGCGCGCTGTTCATCATCAGCGGACAGATCTCACCCGGTGATTACATGGCATATCTGCTGTATGTGTCCACCCTTTTGACTTCCATCCGCCGAATCGTGGAATTTGCCGAGCAGTTCCAGCGGGGCATGACGGGCATTGAACGTTTCTGCCAGATCATGGATGCGCCGAAGGAGATTACCGACGCCAAGGATGCCAGAGAACTAAAAAATGTCAAGGGCGTAATCGGCTTCGAAAATGTAAGCTTCGGTTATGCCGACGACGGCAAGCAGGTGTTGGCTAACCTGAACTTAAGTGTGAAGGCCGGGGTGAATGTGGCGCTGGTAGGGCCTTCCGGCAGCGGTAAGACGACGCTGTGCAATCTGATCCCCAGGTTTTACGATGTGACTGCCGGCCGCATCACCGTGGACGGGCAGGATGTTCGAAGCCTTACCCAAAAGAGCCTGCGGGAAAACATCGGCATGGTGCAGCAGGAGGTATACCTTTTCTCCGGCACGGTCTATGAGAATATTTCTTATGGCAAGCCAGGCGCCACAAGGGACGAAGTCGAAAAGGCTGCCAGGCAAGCCGGGGCCCATGAGTTTATTCTGGAACTGCCGCAAGGGTACGACACTTTCGTAGGCGAGCGCGGCGTAAAGCTATCCGGCGGCCAGAAGCAGCGCGTGTCCATCGCCCGGGTGTTTTTAAAGAATCCGCCTGTCCTGATCCTGGATGAAGCCACATCCGCCTTGGATAATGAAAGCGAACGCATTGTGCAAAAATCCTTGGAGACACTGGCCAAGGGCCGCACCACCTTCACCATTGCCCACCGGCTGACAACCATCCGCAACGCGACGGTGATCTGGGTGCTTACCGACAAGGGTGTGGAGGAGCAGGGCACCCATGCGGAACTGATGGAAAAGAAGGGCGTGTATTACAACCTGTACCACATGTATACGGAGGCGGTATCATGAGTTTGCATCCGCGCAAAGCAATTGAAAACGATATTCCGGCCCTTTGCCGTCTTTTTGAATCATGCATCCGGGACATGGATGAAAAGGGCCTGGACCAGTGGCGTTGGGAGGTGTACCCCAGCGAGGCTGTGCTCATGGAGGATGTTCAGGCGAAGACGCTTTATCTCATGGAGGAGGACGGGGAAATCCTGTCCGCCTTCACCATCAATGAGGAACAGCATCCCCTGTACCTGACGCTCCAATGGCATTTTGGCGTGCGGCCGGCTGTATTGCACCGGCTGGTGGTGAACCCTTCCCGCCAGCATAAAGGTCTGGGCCGGGAAACCATGGCCCATGCAATCCGCCTGGCAAGGGAAAGGGGCTATGATTGCCTGCGCCTGGACACGTATCTGAAAAACACCAGGGCCATGGCTTTGTATGAAGGCATCCCCATGCGAAAGGTGGGCAAGGTGAAGTTTGACCACCGGACAACGCTTTTCCAATGTTACGAAATGCCTTTGTCGGAGAATTGCCCTCTTCTGCCCATGAAAATGCGGCCACACTACCGCTGCGCGCCGGAGCTTCCCTGGGGCGGGAATAAGCTCAAAACGCTTTTCGGCAAGGACATCCCCAACGACCGCACCGGGGAAAGCCTTGAGATCAGCGTGATCTCCGGCAAGGAAAGCCATACGGAAAGCGGCGAAGAATTGAGCGGGCTGCTTAACGCCTATGGGGAAAAGCTGCAGGGTACGCAAATCAAGGGCTCGTTCCCCTTGCTATTAAAGCTTCTTGACGCCAAGGATGTTTTAAGTGTTCAGGTGCATCCTGGAAACGAATATGCCGCAGTGCATGAGGACGGTAAACTGGGCAAGACGGAGGCTTGGGTCATCCTTCAGGCGGACCCCGGCGCGGAATTGGTGTACGGCCTTGTGCCGGGTGTCACGAGGGACGAACTTGAAAAAGCCGCCCGGGAAGGTGCGGCGGTGGAAAAGTATCTGCGCCGGGTAAAGGTGAAGGAAGGCGACGTGTGCTTTATCCCCGCCGGCTGCATCCATGCCATTGGCGCCGGGATCGTATTGTATGAAATCCAGCAGTCCAGCGATGTGACCTACCGTTTTTATGACTGGAACAGGACGGATGCAACCGGGCAAAAGCGGGCGCTGCACATTCGCCAGGCGGTGGACGTGGCGGACCTTTCTTTCCGCCTTGATCCTAAGCACCGTGAGCCGGGCACGGCCTTTGAGCCGCTTTTGCGAAATGATGTTTTTGAACTGGACAGGCTTCATGTGTCCGGAGATTTGCAAATCGAACCCGATCCGCGGCGCTTTGCCTTTTTGACCGCGCTGGATTCGCTGCTACTCCGCTGGGAAGGCGACGCGCTGGAACTAAAAAAAGGCGATTCCGTGCTGCTGCCGGCGCTCCGGCCCGCGCTGTGTATACAAGGTGTTGGAGAAGCGTTATATGCCACACCTGCTTTGACTTAGTGGCTCTGCCTCAAAGAATCCTGCCAAAGTGACAAAGCCCCTTCGGAATCCCCGTATTTGGGATACGCAAGACATGTACTCTTCCAACTTGTCGTAAACCGATGCACAACAGCGGACGATTCATAATCGCCCCTACATCGTAAAGAGTGGGTTGATTTTTCTCCCGGATCCCATATGCTCCGGTTGAGAAGACAACAAACTCTATGCAAGGTGTAGGGACGATTATCAATCGCCCGCTCAAACCGGTTCATGTCAGTAAGCTTAATTTGAAACAACTGCCTGCTGTTATGCTGAATGTATCTATGTATAAATGGCTTTCTGTTAAGCGCAGGGAAATATTGCTTCAATTTGCTTCTCGTTCTTTCTCATCCAGTGAAACATGTTCGCGGCATTTTCAGCCAATGCAAGGTTGCCGTTTTGAGAAAAATACGCTATGAATAACAATTCAATACATTCCATCACGCATACCGCGGCTTGCTTCTCTTCAAAAGTCAGCATGGTTATGCTTTCATATCCCTGAATAATGTTTTTGAACATTTGGAACCACTTGGCACTTTTATCCTCGCTTGAATAGCCGTCTATCAAAAGCCCCAACGCAAAGTAACAGATATCGAAAATGCGGTAGTTGATCTGGGACAGATCAAAATCAATATAACCGGAAACATCTCCATCCTTAAACAGCAGATTGCCGAAATGGAAGTCCCTGTGG
Source organism: Bacillota bacterium (assembly GCA_023415715.1). Taxonomy (GTDB): domain Bacteria; phylum Bacillota; class Clostridia; order Christensenellales; family Aristaeellaceae; genus JAEWAH01. The sequence goes on along the minus strand of JAEZJP010000140.1, from coordinate 3,728 downwards.
ATAAGCTGCCTTGGAAGAGATTCGTTCAACCTTTTAAGCGTGTTAAGGGGCGCTTCAAATTCCTGCCGGGAGATGAGCGGATAGCCGCTTTCATCAAAGAATGCTTTTACCCAACCCTGCATTTCAGCCAGCAAATTGTTATCCCAGCACTTTATCTCCTGTTGAACGTCCAATAAAGCCCTATGCAAATTTGCAATGACTTCCCCGGACTTTCTGGCGATCAAACAGTAGTCCTGATCGTAAATATTCTCGATATGCTTTCCGGGGAGCCGCCTGCTCAGTATATAATAGTGCCCATCGGTAACCAAGAAAGCATCCTTAGAAAGCGTTGGCACAATTTCTGCAACCGGAATGCCAAAGCGCTTCAAACAGTCCGTGATCGCAATATGACGGCGGACGCTGTCGATATCTTTTCCGGTTTTCAGTATTAAGCCATCATCAATACTCCAGGTGCTGGCATAAATCTTCTCTATTGTGTGATATTCAATTCCCCAGTTGGCGAGAATCGTAGCTTTTTGATCCATTCATCGTACCTCGCCCGAAAGCATTTCATTGAATGGAGGTATATACCAAAAATATGGTGTGCCAAATTGTAATGAGGTCATTGGCCGCCCATTTTTTTCGTTATCCCTTGGAGCCTTTTCCAAACTTCGCCCAGCTGCCGCCTGTCAAACAGCCAGGCCATAATGAGCGTAATCAGGGCCGCGTAGATGGTCAGCAGCACCGCATAACCGATCCATGCTGCAAACCGCGAGGGTTCAAGCGGCCAAAGCAAGCATGGGATGCAAATCAAGGCGCCCGTCAGGATCAGACGGCCCATGCGAAAAAGCGTCTCCCGGAAGGGAAGGCCTGTGATATGCTTGGGCACGAACCACAATTGTATGCCCACCCTAGTCAGGTTGGAGAGCAGGATGCCCGCAGCGACGCCCGGCAGGCCAAAGAAAATGCCAAGGATCAGCCCCAGCCCGAAGCCTAAGCATACCTGCAGCGTGTTGTGGTGACGCGTCTCCCGGAACTTGCCCGCCGCAGTAACCATCAAATCCAGCGGAGCTTTGATCTGATCTGTCAACCCTTCCAAGGTCAGCAGCACACCCAGAATAGGCACCACATAGTTCACATAATTCGCATCATGGGTGCCCCTGGTGAACAACTGCACAAAGGGCACGATAAGCGCCATGGAAACGGAATACAGCACTGTGATCAGCGACAAGAACAGAAATTCATACTCCCGGTAGGCCCTGCGGAATTTATCCATCTCCTCCCGGGCGAGAAGTTCTCCAAAGAAAGAGTAAAGCCCGGTGCTTACCATTTTCAAAATGCCCCACAGGCCCACTGTTACCATATGATAGGTGCTGTAGACGCTTACAAGGTGGGCGTCCCTGGTGATGACGGTGGTGAGAATGATGCCCATGCCCTGATGCAGCGTTACGGTTAGCTGCTGGTACAGCGCATCCCAGCGGCGGCTGAGCGGCGCCTTATCAGGCTTGGCCTTATAGTTCACATAAGGGTAATGGCGGCGGACGTAGGCATACAATAGGACGGAGCGCAAAAGAATGGTCAGCCCCGCCAGCAGCCGCAATAGCAGGATGTCTGCCTTTATGAGGGATAAAGCTACAATGACCGCTGTTTGAAGCAGCAGGGAGGCCATAGAGGCCCAGGATACCACAAATGTTTTCTGGTCAGCTGTAAGCAGAACCCTGTAGCGGGAGAGTGTAAAAAACTCCAGCGTGCCCGACAAACCCATAATGGCAACCAGCAGCCCAACAGACAGGCGGGACAGGGATGTAATGGGCACCACCAGCGGATAGATTGCGGAAAATACAAGCGTCAGCGCAACAAACAAAAGGCCTGCTTTTTGATAAAACTGCCTGGCGGCGGAAACGATGGCGCTGATTTTGTCGTGGTCGTTCTCACTTAAGGGCTTGTATAGGCCATAGATGGCGGCGGCGGCCAGCCCAGCCTCCACCAGTTTGAAATAGCCTATGAACTCGGTAATGGACGCTACCAGGCCGTTGATTTCAGAACCGTAAAAGGCCAGCATCAGCCTGGGCGTAACAAACCCCAGCAGCATGGCTACGATCTGATATGCCCCTGTGGCTAACATATTTCGCATGGCGGCTCTGGTACGGCTCATAGAACCTCACGGGGAGACTCCAAAGGGATTTCATCCCTTTGGAATCCCTTTCATTCTTTTATTGAGCTAATTGTGACAGCAACAAAAACACATTGACGCAATAATACCATGTATTCATATTATCCTAAGATGAGGATTCCAAAGGAATGTATTCCTTTGGCAGGGGTCCAGGGGACAGCGTCCCCTGGCTATAGGTCCAGGTGCTTGGCCACGCGCTCGCTTTCGGGCGGCGGGGTCATGTAATCCTGACCGAAGAGTTTCACGAGTACGGTATGATAATCTCTGGGAATGAGTACGGTGAGGTGCTCGAAGGACGCTTCCGTGAGATCATCAAACAATTTCGGGTCCCAGGTCATGGAAAGCAGGCCGAAAGCGCCGTTGGACATGTGAACTTCACGGCCTTGTTTGGTACGCTTGGAAAGGCGCTCGTACCAGGCGGTTTTCTGCTCTACAGAAAAGGGCAGGCCAAGAATATGCGAAACGAACAGCAACAGCTTTTGGGGAAGCGAAAAGCGGCTGTAATCCACATTCTTTTTCAGCATGCCCTGCAGAAGGCGCAGAAGCGTCAAGCGTACCCGGCGATTGAAATTTCCTTCCGGCAGGTAGTCCATGATAAAAAGATCCGTAAAGGCATCGTCTACCGCCGGGTCCTTGCTCATCACCCGCGGCGTCCAGGTGTTGGTGCGGGAAAGCAGATACTTTTCGTTGCATTCTTTGGGGTATACCGCCTCGAAGCGCTCATAGGCATCCCTAGTCATGATGAGGTCGATGTCATCATCCCAGGGAATGAAGCCTTTGTGCCGCACCGCGCCCAGGAGCGATCCGCACATCATGGCATAGGGGATGTGATGGGCCGAGCAAACTTTAATGAAGTCTTCAAACTGGCCCAGCAGTTCCTTGTGGATCAGGTCCAGGCTCCGCGGCGTTGTGCTCATAGTTTTTGCTCCTTCAGTGCCTGTATGGTCTTTTGGGCGATGGATTGAAAGTCCAAACCATACTGCTCCCGCAAATACTGCTGGGAACCCACGATGGTGGAATAAGCATCCTGCATGCCAAGGCGCATGACACGCGCCCGGCTGCCGGTCATATCGCCCACCGTTTCTGCCACCGCGCCGCCCAGCCCGCCGAGGTTCGTGTGTTCCTCCACCGTGACGATGAGGGGCAGTTCTCTGGCCAGGCTGCGAACCAAATCATCATCCAGGGGCTTTATGGTGGGAAAGCTGTATACACCTGCCGATATGCCATGTTTATTAAGCAATTCCGCCGCGGCAACGGTTTGGGAAAGGATGCCTCCTGCAGAAAGAAGGACGACATCCTTGCCTTCTTTCAGGCACAGCCCCTGCCCAATGCGGTAGTTTTCAATTGGCTTTTGATGCAGCGTAGGCTCGCCGCCGCGGCCCAGACGCAGATAGCAGGTGCCGGAATGATAGGTGAGAACCGGCATCACCGCGCGTACTTCGGCGGGATCGCCCGGAGTGAAGACCGCCACATCAGGCAGCGCCCGCAATATGGCCATGTCCTCTGTCGCGTGGTGGCTCATGCCAAGCGAGCCGTACACAAACCCGCCGCCCACGCAGACGATTTTCACATTGGC
>JAEZJP010000306.1 GCA_023415715.1 Bacillota bacterium | reverse complement strand
CGAGCCCACGGCCACACTCGAGCCCACGGCCACACTCGAGCCCACGGTTACGCCCGAACCTACGGCTGCCCCTGAAGTCATAGATTATTCCAGCGACGCTGCCCACAGCGTTACCTTCACCCAAGGGTATGTGCAGGTGCTGCGGGAATCAGGCCTGTATCAAAGCGCCTCCTTCCAGGAAGCCATCGCCCATATTGGCACAGGCACAGCCTATGCCATTTCCAGGGCGAACGCCGGTGAAAGCAAAGACCGTCTGCTGCTGGCTTTTGCCACAGAAAGCGGCGTTTTGACTGGATATATTTCCGCACAAAACCTGAGGCCTTTGAGCCCGGACGAAGCTGAAAGCTATGTTTCTGCCCACAGGCCGTCTGCCACTTTCTTTTATCAGAACAGCAGCGATTATCCGCTGGAGTTACTGGCTTATATACCAGTCGCTACTCCTGAACCTACAAATGCGCCGACCTCTGAACCCACAGCGGAACCCACATTTGAGCCAACACCTGAAAGCACACCGGAGCCCACCCCTGAACCCACAGCGGTACCCACGACAGATCCGCAACAACCCTTAAAACTTGGCAGCAGCCCCATGATGCTGCTTGGCAGCATCCAAACCGGGTACACGTTTGATTTGAATGTTTCATCTGCCGGCCACGCAGATATTTCTATCGAGCTTTCCGGACAGGCTGATGGTTTTATTGATATCACGGGGCTGAACACAGGCACCGATTATGAAGTTTCGGGTACTTGCGTCATTGTCAAGACGGCATGGCTTGCCGCCCTGTCCGTGGGGACCCACGAGCTATTATTGAACTTTACCGAAGACCCGCAAACGACAGTAACCATCACCGTGGTGGATACAACGCCGGTTTTCAGTATTTCCCCCATGTCCGCGACTTTCGATGCCGCCTCGCCCAGGGACATCAAGATCGGTTTGACGCTCAGCAACTGCGTGTTTACGGGGATCCAGGGCCTGACGGGCGGCGCCGAATACACGGCCGCAATGGACCAGGTCACCTTGAATCAAAGCTATCTGAACGCCCTTTTGCCAGGCGTCTATACATTGACCTTTGCATCGGATGACGGGGAGAGCATTCCTTTTACGCTGATTGTTGCCGACTCGGTCCCGGTGGCAGAGCTTTCACCTTCAAGCGCCTTGTTCGACAAAAACGCCGGCAGCGGGATCCATCATGATATCACCGTGGCATTGACCGCGCCTTCCAGCACATTCACCGGGATATACGGGCTTTCCGAACCGATAGACTATATCGTGTCCGGAAGCGCTGTCACCCTGAAAGCACAAAGCCTGAACGCGCTGGAAGCCGGGAAACACACGCTGTACTTCACCTTCGAGGGGCCTCGCTATGTCCCCCTTGACATGACCATATTTAATTCGAAAGACGGGCTGTACGTGAACGGCGAACCGGTGACGAACGGCACAGGGGCAGGGTGGAGTTATGACAGCAATATACTCAGCATAACCTCCGGCAGCCCTCGGGTCAGCGGCGAAAAAGATACAGGCCTGGTGATTGATATCCAGGCGTCCGTCACCAGCATGATCCTGGACGATGTACGACTGCAGGATGGATCCTTGCTTTATAACGGTTCTTCATCCGATACGCTTACCATAGAACTGCAAGGCGATAACGAAGTATACGGTGACTTAAAGAGTACTGCCAACGGCAATATGATTCTGCATGGCGCAGGCTCACTGTCCATTTATGCCGAATCGGCAGGCGCCGCAATCTCTGCCGGCAGCTTAACGATTCAAGGCGGCACGATCATCAGCGGCGGTATCCTTGCTTCCAATGGGAATGTTACAATCAGCGGCGGCAGCGTTGCAGCATTCAGTGAGGATGCAGGGATAAGCGCCAGCGGGGATATCCATATCACCGGCGGTTCCGTAGAGACCTACGGTAATTTCGGGTTAAGCGCCAACGCCATCGAACTGGGCGGGAACGCGTACATCTATTCCGTGGGGAATATGGCATCATTCGACCCGGCCATGGTCACGGCCGGTGCGAAATCGCAGGATACGACGGACTGGTGCTACGCCGTCTATGAAGACGGGGCGCTGACCACCATCGACGCACCGACCGAACTGGTCGTTGACGATGTCAGCTACTATCCCCTGCAGCTCATAGTGGGGATCAGCAATTCGACTTGGACATGGGACTGGGATACACAAACGCTCACGCTAAAGGGTTACAACGGCGGCGCGATCCTATGCGACGGCTCGCTAAAAATCAACCTGGCCGGCGGAACTGAAAATACGGTTACAGGCAAAGAAGGATATGGCATCTATGCTTATGAACTTGACATCGGCGGAAGCGGGAAATTGGATGTACACGGCTATTCGACCACAAGCATTATGGGAACAGGCATCTATACCGATAAACTGACGATCCGTTCGGGTAAGATAGGGATCGCCAGCTACTCGTACAGCTCTGAGATAACAGGTGCCTATGGCATATCTGCAGGTGAAGTATATATTTATGGCGGCGACATATACATTTACGCCAACGGCCATGGCAATGGATCGGGCATTGATGCGGACGATGTGCATATTTCCGGAGGCAAATTGGAGGCTTACGGGTTTATTGCCGGCATATCCGCCAACAACCTGACTATTTCCGGCGGTGTCGTTCGGGCAGGCGCAGTAACAGATTACATAAATATCATTATCGGCGATTCTTTTACCATGAGTGGCGGTGAACTTATGGTGTACGGCTGCTATGCCGCAATCTATACTGGCGGAGACATCCGTATCACCGGCGGTTATGTTTACGCATTAGGCGCCCATGTCGGTATGTTTTCGGAAAGCAATGTTGCCATTACGGGCGGCAAAGTCTCGGCCAGAGCAGAATATGATGGATACGGTATATATGCCGACAGCATTCAATTATCCGGAAACACGTATTTATATGCCAGCTCGTGGACTGGGCCGTTCTACCCGGAGTCGGTAAAGGCTGGCAGCCAAACTATGAATACCAAAGGTTGGCCAGGCGCCATTTTTCAAAACGGATCCCTTCGCCAGGCGAGCAGTGCACCCAACTTTGCATGGGTATCACTGAACGCAAGCAGCAAAACGGTTTATGCCGGGCAATCATTCACATTGTCCGCAACCATCGTTCCCAGCACTTTGATCGGTACGCCGGCAGTAAAATGGACCAGCAGCAATACTGCCGTCGCAACGGTCTCGAACACCGGGGTGGTAACGGGCAAAAAAGCGGGAACGGCGGTCATCCGCTGCGCAGCCGGCGACTTTTTCGGGACAGCCGCCGACGTATACGCGCAATGCACGGTTACGGTCAAGCAGCGTGTGACCAAACTTGCTGTCACCGGCGCCGGCAGTGTGGGCCTGGGAAAAACGGTAGCACTGGGCGTTACCGCAACCCCCGCCGACGCGTCTGACAAGCGTGTGGCTTGGCAAAGCAACAATACCTCCATTGCCACGGTCAGTTCCTCGGGTGTCGTCAAGGGCGTCAAACTGGGCACGGCGACCATCACGGCCACCTCCCTGGACGGCAGCAATGTGAAGGCCTCTTTTGCCATCAAGGTGACGCCACCTGTCACCGCAGTAACATTGAACCTTTCAAAGATCACCATCGGCGTTGGCCAGGCCGTGGTTACTGTCACCGCCAATGTCACTGGGCCAAGCGGTTTCAGCAAGACGCTGACATGGTCCAGCAGCAATACCGCTGTCGCCAAGGTGGACGCAGCCGGCAAGATCACCGGCGTCAAGACAGGCACGGCGACCGTCACCGCCACGGCGGCGGATGGCAGCGGCAAGAAGGCTTCGGTCGCGGTCACGGTAGTCCTAAATGGCAGAGGCGTCACCGCCGTCAAATTGAGCGCAACGGCTATCACCGTCTATGAAAACAAGACGCTCACGCTCAAGGCGGCGCTGACGCCATCAAGCGCGTCCAATAAAACGGTCACATGGCAAAGCAGCAACACCGCCGTAGCGAAGGTCTCATCCACCGGCGTGGTCACAGGGGTGAAGGCGGGGAGCGCCACCATCACTGCCATCAGTTCCAGCGGCATCAAGGTCGCCTGCGCGGTAACGGTCAAGGAAGTGCCGGTAGCCTCCCTGAAGATGAAAAAGACCAGCTTGACCTTGTATATCGGCGCCGCTTACCAACTGAGCGCGACGGTGTCGCCCTCTGACGCCAAGAACAAGGCCCTTGCCTGGACCAGCAGCAACGCCAAGGTCGCAACGGTCAGTGCGGCCGGCAAGGTCACTGCTGTCAGCGCGGGCACAGCTGCCATCACCGCCAGGAGCGTTAACGGGAAGACAGCCACGTGCAAGGTCACCGTGAAACCCGTAAAAGTGAACAAGGTCGCGCTCAAACCGTCCAGAGGTACTGTCACCATCGGCTACGGTGAAAGTCTGGGCAAAAAGATCACCCTCGCGGCCACTGTTACGCCGTCCAACGCGACCAACAAGGCGCTTGGCTGGTCCACCTCCAACAGCAAGGTGGCCACCGTCAGCCAGAGCGGCGTGGTAACTGCTGTAGGCTACGGCAAGGCCACCATCACCGCGGCCGCCAGGGACGGCAGCGGCAGGAAAGCAACATTCTCGCTCACGGTCAAAGATATCAAGGTCACCAAGGTAACGCTCAAGCCTGCCAGTGCCACCGTCACCATCGGCAAGGACGCAGCCATTGGCAATAAGATCACCCTCGCGGCTACCGTGGTGCCGGCCAATGCGACCAACAAGGAGCTCGCCTGGTCAACCTCCAACAGAAAGGCAGCCACTGTCAGCCAGAGTGGCGTGGTCACTATCACTGGCAAAGGCAAGGCCACCATCACCGCGGCTACCAGGGATGGCAGCGGCAAAAAGGCCACATTCACGCTCACAGTCAAATAGCATAACAACACGATCAAAAGGGGGCTGCCAAAGCAAGCACCCCTGATAAAAGGCGGGGAGGAAGGGCATGTGCCCTTCCTCCCTGCCTTTTGATCAAGTTGACAGGATTTGACCCTGCGACCTTTCGGTTTCGAACCAAACACGCTTCCAAACTGCGCGTCATTTCTATAGAAATTGTTGAAACAAGTAAATCAATGGTTTGCAAGCAATTGGCAAGCAGTATTTACCCAATATGCTAAGATGGATATCTTTCATTCGCATGTATCTGCGTTATTGTCAACACACACCAGTAACAACCGGCTTCTTTCTTCATATAATTCAGTGGATGCCGTTAAAAATCCGCTCGCCACAGGGGGCTGTTTTATATGAAATATAAGGTGGCAATTTATTGTCACAACCTGTATGCAGGTGATATTTTATGGGGATTTACTGCAGCAGGTTGTGAATCGCAAATAATAGCACCAGCTGCTATAGAAGATATTGATAGATTAATGGGAGTAATAAATCCTGACTTATTGATTCTTTCCTCCAGTATGGATTATTTTTCATATTCCATGCTTCAACATATCGGTTCCAGAGATTCATCCAATTATAAGTGTGTTTGCTGGGATACCGAAGGGATTGGTCAATTTGATTTACAGATGACAGGTTTTGAATTGTCAAAGCCCGATATGGTATTTTCGATTTGTCCTGAAATGCTTGAAAAGCTCAAAAGCAAAAGCATCCCCTGTGAGAGGCTTGATTTTGCTTATAATCCCACCATTCATTATCCAAAATCAATATCTGTAAATGAAAACAATGCGATCAGCCTGGTTGGCAATGCGTGGTTATGGTATGCAAATACTTATCCTGCGCATTTCCGTTATAGCAAAGCTATGCCCATTTTGTTAAAACCCATCATTGAAAACAATTATAAAATAGATTTTTATGGTACCACAGAATATAAGCCGGTTATAAAAAAATTCCTAGATCTTGATGTACCCTTTGAATGGTTCAAGGGCACAATTTCTTACGAAAAGACATGCGATATATATAATAATTCCTTTATCAATTTAATCACACAAAATCATGAGCAAACCATAACAAGACGTACCTTTGAAATTTTAGGCTCCGGAGGTTTCGGGCTTACTTGTTATAATGCTGCCACAAAAAATATGTTTGGCACCAGCGGTGGGTTAGCCATTTCAAATTCTCCAAATGAGACTATTGAAATACTGGAGTATTATCGTAATAATATGGATGCTTATAATAAAGTTCGCGAAAATGCTGTGATAAGTGTGCAAAATCACACTTATAAAGAAAGAGCCGAAGAAATAATCAGTAAGATATTTTAAGCAGATAAATAGACGAAGCCTCCCAAGAAAGGAGGCTCCGCCGAATGAGAAGATATGAATCCCCTTAGGCACAAACTGTCTGCCAAAATGCACGGTGTATCTTTATATGCTTCAGTCGGCAAGGCTCGCAAAGCGGTACATCGGCTCACCCTTGTCGTTGAAGGTAACGCCTGAGATTTTAGCGTTCTTCAGACAGTAGTACACCTGGGTAACGCTCGGGATCACGTAGAAGTTGTCAGAAACCAGAATGTTTTGCGCCTTGTGCAGGGCGGCGTTCCGCTCGGCGGGATCGGCAGCCTTGTCGGAAGCTTCGATCGCCGCGTCAAAATCCGGGTTGGCGGTGCCGTTATAGTTGGACGAGGAGCCGGATACATACAGGTTCAGGAAGTTGATAGGATCGTTGAAGTCCGCAGTCCAGCTGTGGCGGACCAGCTGGTAGTTGCCATCCTTCTTGTCCTGGGCATAGGCCTGGCTTTCCTCGCCATTCAGTGTAATATCGATGCCCAGGTTCTGCTTCAGCTGCGCCTGGATGGCCTGCGCCATCAACGAATCCTTGTCGCTGTTCGGATAGGTGTATGTAAGCGCCGGGAAGCCCGCGCCGCCGGGGTAGCCGGCATCCGAGAGAAGCTGCTGCGCGGCTGCGATGTCCTCGGTGAACAGCGGGTCTTGCTCGTCCTTGAAGTATTTGTCGGTGGAAGTAGACAGCATAAACTCCGCCACGTAGTTGTTGGACGGAATGTAGTCCTTGCCGATGACCGCGCACATCTCAGCCCGGTTTAAGGCCAGCGCGATGGCCTTGCGTACGCGCACATCGTCCAGCGGCATAACTTTAAGGTTGGGCAGGATAAACTTGGACGTCAGCATGTTCCAGGTGAACAGCTCGTCCGAGCCCTTGTACATGTCGGCTACGTAATCCGGAAGACCCGCCGCCACGTTGACTTCGCCCGTCTGATAAGCGGAGAACAGCGCAGTCTGGTCAGTGATGAACATCACCTTGATGGCATCCAGGGTGACCTTGTCCGCCTGCCAGTAGTTGGGGTTCTTTATCACGGTGTAGCCAACGCCGTCCGTGTACTCGCTCAGGCAGAACGCGCCGCTGCCCAGGTTAAGCGCGGGGTCTTTATACCAGCCCTCGTTGTCATTGGTGGCCTTGCCCACCTTGGAGGGGTAGAAGACCGGCAGGTTCATCATCTTAAGGAAGTAGGCGCAGGGCGCCTTGAGCGTGAAGACCAGCGTATTGTCGTCCTGGGCAACGGCCTTCACATCGTCGACAGAGCCGCCGGAAGCGGCATCTTGCGCCCCGGCAATGCCAAAGAGCATATTGGCATAGATGGCGTTGCCATTATTGGGGTCCAGCGCGCGGCGGATGGTGTTTACAAAGTCCGCGGCGGTCACCGGCGAGCCATCGCTCCACTTGGCATCCTTGCGCAGGTGGAATGTCCAGGTGAGGCCGTCGGTGCTGGTCTCGTAGCTTTCGCTGGCCTCGTAGACCAGCTTGCCCTCGCTGTCAAAGCTGACCAGCGGATCCACACAAAGCTTGGTATACTCGGTCCACATGTCCAGCGCGAAACCCGCGGGGTCAAGCCCGCCGGTCGAGGAGACCGTCGCGATGACGATGCTCTTGCCCGCGTCTTGGGCAAGGGCGTTCACGCCGAAGCAACCGAGTAACAGTGCTGCAGCCAGCAGCAAGGTGATGAGCCTTTTCATAGTCCGTTCCTCCCGTACTACCGTATTATATCTATAACAGATGATTCTGTTATATCCTGTGGACTCCGAATCCTGTCGTATTTGTTCTTCCCAGGTGGCCCGTCCGTTTTCGCAATCCGCTTGAGTCTCCTAGCACCTCGGCATCTATAGAAGCTGCGGTATGCGGGCATTTGTGAATCGTAGGCCTATTGCATATTGGCAGGGGCGTGACTGCTTGGTAAATCCATTCAACTTTGCCTTAAAGCCGTAGGGGCGATTGAATCGCCCGCATGTTGCAGTCAGAATGTGTCACTTGGCGGGCGATTACAAATCGCCCCTACGGCGTTGTTTGTTTATTGGCTTTTCTGCCGTCCGTCGTGATTGATTGCCAAACCCAAAAAAATCAGTAGCCTCTGAAGTTGCCGGTCTCCCAGCTTTACGCCCTTTATCAGAACAGGTGGCACGCCACCTGGCGGCCATCGATCGATTTCATCTCCGGCGCGGCCTCCTTGCACTTTTTCGTGCAGTAACGGCAGCGGCTGGCAAACGCGCAGCCTGTGGGGATATCGATCGGGCTTGGTACCTCGCCTTCCAGCGCCACGCGTTCACGCTCCGCCTTATGCGGATCGGGGACCGGCACGGAGGCGATCAGCGCCTGCGTATATGGGTGCACCGGATGGTCGCAGACCTCCTGGGCCGGGCCGCACTCTACCAACCGGCCCAGATACATCACGCCCACTTGATGGCTGATGTGCCGGACGGCGGCCAGGTTGTGGGTGATCAGCAGGTAGGCGAGGTTCTTCTCGTCCTGAATGCGCTCCAAAAGGTTAATGATCTGAGCCTGGATGGACACGTCCAGCGCGGAGAAGGGCTCGTCGCACACAATGAATTCCGGCTCCGGCGCCAGCGCCCGCATGATGCCTATGCGCTGCCGCTGCCCGCCGGAGAACTCGTGGGGGTAGCGCTGGATATGGTCGCTCTTAAGGCCGACGGTCTCAAGAAGTTCCCTGACGCGCATTTCGCCCTCATTCCGGCCGCAAAGATGGTGAATCTCCATTGGCTCCCGCACGGTGTCGCCTACGGTGAAGCGCGGATTGAGCGACGCGTAAGGATCCTGAAAGATCATCTGCATACGCCTGCGGAACGGGCGCATGCCGGCAGCGCTTAAACGCGTGATGTCCACACCGCCAAACAGTATCTTTCCGGAGTCCGGCTCGCAGATTTTGAGGATCGCCCGCCCCAGCGTGCTCTTGCCGCAGCCGCTCTCGCCCACCAGGCCGAATGTCTCGCCGCGGCGGATGGTAAGCGACACGTCCGAAACCGCCTGAACGTGCTTTGCGGGGGCAAAACCGCCGGACCTGAGTTTAAACGATTTCGTCAGGTGGCTTACTTCCAAAAGTGCCTGCCGCCCGCTCATTGCGCGCTTCCCCCTTCCCGTACGATCTCCCCCGCCCGCTCCTGGCAAAATTGCCAGCAGGCGCAGGCGTGGGTTAAGGTTATCGCCGTGGAGGCAGGCGCGTATCCCTCGCAGATGCGCATGGCCTCCAGGCAGCGGGGTGCGAAGGCGCAGCCGCCCTTAAGGCTTAAAAGGTTAGGCGGCGTGCCGGGAATGGCGGGGAGCGCGCCCCTGGGCGTCATAGCGGCGGCGCTGCCCGCGCTTGCGAGCAATCCCTTCGTATAGGGATGCCTGGGCGTATCGAAGATTTCAAAGGCGGTGCCTTCCTCTACGACCTGGCCCGCATACAAAATGTCAATGCGACCGCAGATTTCCGCCACTACGCCCAGATCGTGGGTGATCATGACGACGGCGGTGCCCTGCTCCTGTGCCGCTGACTTGATCAATTGCAGGATCTGCATCTGCACAGTCACGTCCAGCGCGGTGGTCGGCTCATCGGCGATCAGAAGCTTTGGCCCGCAGGCAAGCGCTGAGGCGATGATCACCCTCTGGCGCATGCCGCCCGATAGTTCGTAGGGGTACTGATGCATCCTCTTTTCAGGGCTTGGGATGCCCACCTTGCGTAAAAGTTCCACCGCGCGGCTGCGTGCCTCGGCCCGGGAGCAGTTTACGTGGCGCAGGATACCCTCGGTCATCTGCGTACCGATCCTGAGCACCGGGTTTAAGTAGGTCATTGGATCTTGGAAGATCATACCGATGCCCGCGCCGCGGATAGCGGACAACCTCTTTTCGTGGGCTGACTTCTCAGCGCGGGTCGTAAGCCCCGCGGGGGACAGTTCCTTTCCATCAAAGAGGATGCTGCCGCCTGTCACACGGCCGTTTGTTGCCAGCAGGTTCATTACCGCCAGCATGGCCACACTCTTTCCGCTGCCGGATTCGCCCACTACCCCCAGAATCTCGCCCTCACCCACGCTGAGATTCACATGGCGAAGCGCCCGCACGGTGCCCTGTTTGGTGGAAAACTCCACCTGCAGGTCACGTATCTCCAGAAGATTCGCCATCAGTCGGCTCCCTTCGGGTTCAGGGCGTCTTCCAGTCCCTCGCCGATGAAGTTGAGCGCGAAAATGACGATGGATATTACAAGTACCGGGTAGACCATGCGCATCGGGTAGACCCGCATCAGCATCTGCGCCTCCTGCGCCAGCGTGCCCAGGCTCGCCTGGGGTGCTGAAATGCCGATACCGATAAAACTTAAGAAAGCTTCGTTGAAAATCGCCTGAGGGACCATCAATGTCGCGGTCACGATCACGGGGCCTACAGCGTTCACGATCAGGTGCCGAAACAGGATGCGCCACCGGCTTGCGCCGATTACATAAGCGGCGGTCGCGAATTCCCGCCCTTTCAGAGCGATCACCTCGCCGCGCACGATGCGGGCCATGTTCACCCAACCGCTTATGCAGATGCCCAAAATCACCGCGCCAACGTTGGAACCCAGGATCAGCATGATCAGAATCATGTAGATCATCGCCGGGATCGAGTAAATGATGTCCACAAGGCGCATCAGCGCCATGTCCACAGCGCCGCCCACATAGCCGGACACGCCGCCTATCACAATGCCGATGGCGAGGTTGATCGCCGTGGCCACAAAGCCGATCAGAAGGCTGATGCGCGCGCCGCAGAGCACGCGGGTCAGCTCGTCCCGCCCAAACTGATCGGTGCCCATGAAGTGGCTTAACGATGGCCCCTGATTCATAATGGAGGTGTCCATGCCGTCATAGGGGTACGGGGAGAGAACAGGGCCCAGGAACGCCATGAGCACCACCGCCGCCAGCACAATTAGCCCGAAAAGCGCGCGCCGGTTTCTTGAAAAGCGTTCCCAGGCATCCCGGCCAAAAGTCTTGGCGGGCGCCTGTGCTTGCAAGTCGAGGCGTGCGGACATGTTAAGTGGCAGGAAATACTCTTCCGGTTTCAGCATGCGCTTTCTCCTAATCCAGTTTCATTCTGGGGTCGACAAAGGTACACAGGATGTCCGCGATCAGGTTGAAGCCGACGATCAGTATGCCAATGAAGGCGGTCAGGCCCATAATGACGGTGTAGTCCCTGCTGGCGACTGCGTTCACGAATTCTTTTCCAATCCCCGGGATGGTGAATATGTTCTCCACCACAAAGCTGCCTGTCAAAAGGAACGCCAGCATTGGCCCGGACGCGGTGATCACCGGCACCAGCGCGTTTTTTAAGATGTGCACGGCAGAAACCCTGAGTTTTGCTATGCCTTTGGCGCGGGCCATGGTCACATAGTCCTGCCGCATCGCCTCCTGGTAACTGGCTTTGACCAGGCGGGCGATCTGCGTGGTTGGGTAGACCGACAGCGCCACAAGCGGCAGCACGTAATGGGCGGGCGATGACAGCCCAAGCACCGGGAACCAGCCCAAAAATACGCCGAACACCAGCATCAGAACCAGCGCCAGCACGTAGTTGGGCACCGATACGCCCAGTGTTGTCAGTGTGATCAGCGCACTGCGCACGCCTTTGCGCCGTGTCGCGGCCATCCATATGCCGGCCGGGATCCCCAGCATCACCGAGAACAGGTAGGCCAATGCGCCCAGGCGCAGCGTGTAGGGGGCTTTCGCGGCGATCAGCTCGTTCACCGTGGTGCCCACCTTCTTATATGAGACGCCGAAATCTCCTTGCAGTATGTTTCCCATGTACATAAGGTATTGCTGCCCGACAGGGTGGTCAAGACCATAGAACGCCATGATGCGGTCCTGCGCCTCCTGCCGGACGTTGGCGATTTCGAACGGATTGCCCGGCATCAAGCGCGCCAGGAAGAAGGTAACGGTGATCAGCATGATGATGGTCACCAGCCCGAACAGCACACGCTTTGCAATGTACTTAATCATGGCCATCCTCGCTTTTAATCACGGGGATAAATTTCGCCTGGTTCATCAGCGGATGGCGAAGCGTGATCGCACCTTTACGCGGACACTGCATTACACAGCTGCCGCAGTAATAGCACTCGCCCGGCCAGGGTACCAGCGGGGGCTTGCCTTTAACTGGGTTTGGCAGCAGAATGTCCACTTGGCAGGTCTCCACACAGATATTGCAACCGGTGCAGAGCGCCTCGTCAAACGTAAGCGGGCGCGCGCTGGAGGGCACGAATTTCACTGTAAATTCCCTATCCATTATTTCGCGCCTCCCGTATAATCGGCGTTTCGCTTTTCGTACTGTGTCTCAAGGTCGCCGAAGTAGCCAAGCGGGACGCTGCCCTCCACCAGGTTTCCTTCCCCGTCGAAGCGGATGGTGATGAACCGGCGGTCCCGTTCGGGGTCCACCTCCTTAAAGTCACTACGTTCAAAGCACAACGGCTTGGAACTGGAACGGCGCGTAAGGCAGGCGCTTACAATCAGCTTGGAAACCTCCAGGATGTCCGTCACCTCGTGGATGCGCATCAGCTCGTGGGGGTTTTGCGCCTTTAAATGCGGCACGGCATCCCGCCCGTAAGCGTTAAGAACATTCAGCCCCTCCTGCAGGAGGTCCTCGCATTTGACCCCACCGCAGTAGTTCTGCATCGCCTTGGCGATGGCCATGTTGAGCTCGCGCCAGTCCATATCCCCTTCGCTTTCAAGCGGCGCAAGCAGCCGGCGTTTTTCGACCTTGAGAAATTCCGGATCGGGTGAAATGATCCCGACATGCCGTGCGGCCTCCGCCGCCTTGCGCCCGGCGTAATACCCTGTGGCGCAGGCAAAGCCGCAGCAGTCTGAGGCAAACATCTGGTCTCCCGCCGCGTAGACACCCTCAAGGTTGGTCTTCAGGTCCCAATCCACCATCAAGCCGCCGGGCGCACCGAAAAGCTGGCGCTCTTGCGGGAGGAATGAGGCGCTTTGCCAGCCGGAGCCGTAGCTTTGCAGCATGTGCTTTTCCGGATCAAAGCCCCGCTTTTCATAGTTTTCCAGGATCGGCACCTTGGTTTTGCCCTCTTCGCCCACCATCAGACCCCAGATAGCCCGGCGCTCATGATCAGGCATGCGGCTTAGATCCGCGTAGAAGGGCAGGCGGTAACCTCGCCGCATCAGTTCGTCAAAGGGTATGGTCTCAGGGCCGCGATACTCGTATTTCGGGTCGTCGATCACGCCGCCTTTTAAGAAAAACTTCTGACCGGGGGCGGGCATATAGCGTTCGAGGACCGTTTTCAGTTCCCGGCCGTCCCGGTCCACGTAGGGTATCTCCACACCACGGGAGTCCACCATTGTGGCGGCGTACCATGTGTTATGGTTGTTGCCCGTACCGTAGGGCGGGAAGCTGCGGCCAGCCGAGGAGAACTCCGCCCGGACGGACTTTTCCATCATCGTAAACTCCAGCCCAGCGCGAACGCCCATCGCGTGGCCGCTGCCGATGGATTGGAAGGGCCTGAACTCACACAGGCCCGGCGTGTCCGCAGAAAACAACCACACGCGGGCAGGGCGCGACATGCACAGAACCGTTTCCTTCGCGGAAAACACGAAAAAGCGCCCCGTGCGCACGTTCATGCCGGTTGCGCCTATGCCGCGGGGGACGCCGTCTACCACCGCCGTCATAAGCGCAGTCGCCTCGGTGCGGTCAAAGACGCGGACGCCCAACCGCTTCAATTCCCGGTAGAGCGCTGGCTTGAAGGTCGAGCCCCAAACCCTTAACGTAAACCGGTTTTTATAATCGTAGGCGTACAAAAGGCCTGTCGCATCGTCCCGAAATGGCGCGCCTGAAAATTCGCCCTCCGCGTCGCGAATCTTGCCGCCGAAGCTTTCCAGGTCAAGCAAACGGTCCCAGCCCTCGCGGCATTCGATGTAGTGGGCGATACCGTTGGAATAGTCGTCCTGCTCGCGCACATAAGCTTGCGCGATCTCCTTGGGCGTGACCAGTGAGCCTGGGTTTGTGCAGGCGGATTCCCAGTGGTCAAACCCGCTGCCTGCCGCACCGCTGCGTATGGTCGCGCCTTTCTCCACCAATACCACCCGCTGTCCGCGCCGGGCGGCTGCGATCGCGGCAAAGCAGCCGGACAGGCCGCCGCCCAGCACAAGGACGTCAGCCTCCACGCGGGTTTCCTCGTAGGTTTCGTTTTTCCAGGGCCAGTCCATGATGCCCATCATATTCCCCCGCCAACCTTACGCAGTATTAATAGAAATCAAAAATCACCCATCCAACTAAGGACGGGTGATTAATCCGTGGTACCACCTTATTTCACCGGATCCCTGGGATCCAGCCTTTACGGAGCGCGATCATGCTCCTGCCGCTGTAACGGGCGCCCCGTTCCTGCCTACTAACTCTTCGGCGGACAGCTCATGCGTGTATTTCAGGCATAGGACACTTGGCTCGCACCGGCCGCCAAATCTCTGATTATCCATGCTACCGTACTTCTCGCAGTCATCGCATTTGATCTAATACTACATATAGCTACAGGATTGATTGTAACCTTCAGGACAGGGTTTGTCAACTTCAGACTTACGATTTCATAAGATATCTCCTATACAAGCATACGTATGGTATAATCAGGAAAGAAATGAATGCCTGGGAGGATTTGCGTGCGTACAAGAATCCTGTTGGTGGAAGACGATCCCTTCTTGCGTAATGGTCTGACCGAGCTTATGGATCAGGCAGGCTATGCCGCCTGCGCTTGCGCCTCGGCGAAAGAAGCGCAGTTGCATGTTGAAAAAGACGGATATGACTTGATCATGCTGGATATCGGTCTCCCGGACGGGGATGGGATAGGGTTGTGCAAGGCCTGGCGATTTGCAGGCCTCCGGACACCCATACTTTTTCTCACCGCTTGTGATGAAGAGATACAGGTAGTTCGGGGGTTCGACTCGGGCGGCGACGATTACGTCACAAAGCCCTTTCGAATGCTGGAACTGTTAAGCCGTATCCGTGCTCTGCTAAGACGGAGTACACCTGCCGCCTTTGTGCGTTCAGGTTTGGAAATCGATACAGAGCGCATGACAGTGCACAAAAACGGTGAGGCGGTATATGTAACGCCTATCGAGTTCCGGCTGCTGTCGCTCATTCTCCGCGCAGGCGGGCGGGTGATGACGCGGGAAAAGCTGCTGGAAGACATTTGGGATATGGGCGGGCAATTTATCGATGACAATACACTGTCGGTGCATATCAGCCGTCTTCGGGAGAAGATCGGGGCGGATTATGTACGCACCGTGCGGGGGGTGGGTTACCAATGGGAGGATACACCGTAGCAATGCTGCTGGGTGGGGTGGCGGCGCTGCTGACCGCCCTTGTTTTTATTTTTGTGGTACAAGCTGTGCGCCACGGTCGGGAAGCTGTCCGGCTGCATGATCAGATCATGCGGTTTTTGGCTGGAGAAATCAAAACGCCCAGCTTCAGCGTGCGGGACAACCGCTTCGCGCTGTTTGAAAATGCTGTGATCGAGCTGGAAGAGCGCCTTTTGCAAAGTGAAGAGAACAGGATTGCAGAGATACGGAAAAACGAAAAGCTGCTGACGGATATCTCTCATCAGTTAAAGACGCCCATCTCAGGCCTAAAGCTGTACTGCGAGATGGACAGCGGCGCGCACCTTGAGCTTAAGCTCAAGCTATTAAACCGCATGGAGCACCTGATAGGCTCGCTCCTTCGGCTGGAGCGGCTGCGGGCTGATGGTTATGAGTTTCATTTTGAAATAAAGGAGCTTTCCATCATCGTGCAGGATGCCCAGGCAAGGGTTATGCCGCTGTTCCCTGGCAGGCGAATCGAAGTATCCGGTGAGGCGGAGCTTAGCTGCGATGAAGCCTGGTTGGGTGAGGCGCTTTCGAACCTGATCAAGAACGCCTGTGAGCATACCCGGGAGGACGGAAGAATCAGCATTGCCATTGCGCAAGCAGAAAGCTCCATCTTTTGCACTGTTCAGGACGATGGCGGCGGCGTACCGCCTGGGGAGCTTGGCAGCCTGTTCCGGCGCTTTTTCCGCAGCTCAGCGTCCGCCGCTTCCGATGGTGCTGGCGTGGGGCTGGCCATTGTCCGGGCCATTGTGGAAAAGCATCATGGTACCGTATCCGCTGAAAATGCGCAGGGCGGGCTTAAGGTCTCGATCTGCCTGCCGCTATTGCACCACCGCCTTAAGAAAACGTAAGGATGCAGTCACAAGGCCGCAAGCTTTGGGCGGTACAATGGATCCGTAAGGGGGGACGTGCTATGGAGATCATGCGGTGTCAAGCGCTTTGCAAGACCTTTGCCTCGGGCGAAACAGCCGTCCACGCGGTGCGGGATGTGGACTTATCTTTTGAAAAGGGCGAGTTCGTGGCGGTTACCGGGCCCAGCGGATCGGGAAAATCAACGCTTTTGCATATGCTGGGAGGGCTGGAGTACCCCACCTCCGGCAAGATTTATTTTCAGGACGCCGATCTTTTTGCCTACAACGACAACCAGCTTTCAGTGCTTCGGCGGCGCCGGTTCGGCTTTGTATTCCAATCCTACAATCTGGTCAAGGAACTGACAGGTTACGAAAACATACTTCTTCCGGTGATGCTGGACAAAAAGCAGCCTGACCAGAAGTATATTGACAGGCTGATCGACATGCTGGAGATTGGGGACAGAATAAGCCACCTGCCAGGCGCATTGTCGGGCGGGCAGCAGCAGCGGATCTCCATTGCCCGCGCCCTTGCCAACAAGCCCGCCGTGCTGTTTGCCGACGAGCCAACCGGAAACCTGGATGGAAAGTCAGGCCGGGAGGTACTCTCCCTATTGCGCTATGTGGGGCAGGAACTTGGCGTAACGCTGATTCTGGTGACCCATGACCTCGCCATTGCCGAGCAGGCTGGCCGTATATTGTCTCTTTCAGACGGCGCGGTCATAGGAGACAGTGGGCGGGGGATGCAGCCATGAAAAAAGCGCCTACCTACAATTCGCTGGCGCTGGGCAGCATACGTGCACGGAAACGGCAATATGTAACGCTTATCACCGGCATTATACTTGCAATCTTTTTCACGTCCTCCATGCTGCTAATTGGGCAGAGCATTTACCATACCTACCAGGAACGCCAATTCCGCCAGGTGGGCCGGCAGGATGCTGTCATGCTGGACGCGGAGGATGTTTCGCCTCAAGAATTGCTGGAAAGCGGATATGTGAAAAGTGTCGGTAATATCTTCATCATCGGTGAAACGGAGGGCAGTGAAACCGCCATCGCCTATTACGATGAAGAAGGTGAGGCACTGGCCAATAAGCAGTGCGTGCAGGGCCGCATGCCCGAGGCAGTGGGAGAAATTGCGGTAGAGCGCAGCAAGCTGCAGCGGCTGCGGAGGGATGCCCAATTGGGCGATACGTTGACCCTGTCGCTAAAAGTGCCAGGCGGAAATGGCTTTTTGCCAGATGCTGTCACGAAAACATATACGCTGGTGGGCATCCTTTCGGAGCAGACAACATACCAACCGGGAAACTCCTGGAACCAAGAGGATTATTTGAAGTATCCCGGCGCGATGGTTTCCCGGGAGGAGCAGGTGGAGGCAGGCGGACGGCCTGTGATACACCGGCTTTTACAGCTTGCGCCGCTGGTTACAAATAAAGAATTTTACGTATATAACCAAAACACGCTGCATCACAACTGGATAGACACTTTTGACTTGGACTTGATTTATGAAAATGAAAGCAGTTCATTGCTGATCTTTGTTGGCATATTGGGAATGGTGCTGATCCTGGTGGCATGCATGGGGATTATAGGCGCGTTTTCCATGATGTTGTCTGAACGGCGTGCCCAGATTGGCATGCTGCGCGCCGTTGGCGCAACCCGCAGGCAGGTTCGCAGGATCTTTGGCCGCGAAGCCCTTGTTATCGCCCTGATCGTATCGCCGGCCGCCATATTGCTGTCACACCTTGCCGTATGGGGGCTTTGCAAGGTGCTGGACGGCGGGCTTCTTTTTTATTCCATAGCATGGTTTTTGCCCCTGGAATTATTGCTTTCCATTGCCTTTGTCATGGGCGCGGCATTTATACCGCTGGTGCAGGCTTCCCGGGTTTCACCTATGCAGGCCATACGCGAAACTTCGCTGCTGCGGGCGAAAAAGAGGATGCGTGTCCGGATAAAACAAGCTTATTGGCCCCCCAGTTTGCTGGCCCGGCGGCACATGCGCCTGTACCGGGCAAAACAGGCGGGCGTTTGGGTAGTAACCGCCCTGGGCCTGGTCATTTTGACATTAGGCGTCGATATGGCAGTATGGAGCATGCGCAACAGCGGGCCAAGATCATATGATTTCACAATTGAAACCTATTGGCAAAACGGTTTTGTGGAAAAAAACGCGCTCCGGCCGCTTTTGACAGAGGGTGACCTGATGGAAGCTGCGGCACTGCCGCAGGTTGAGAATGTTCGTGCCTCCAAGGCTGTTCAAGTCAACTTGCTAGTGAAAAGCGTTACCGAATATCTGACAGGCCGCGACATTCCTTTCTACACCTTTGGATACTTAATGGATGATGCGCAGTTGCCCGGAGAACGGGACCAGTGGCAGGAGGCAGAACGAAAGCGCTACCTGGAGCTTAAAAACTGGTTGGGTATTGAAACTGAAATGGCAGGCGCGCAACTGTCAGCCATATCTCCAGAGATGGTCGAAATGCTCAGGCCCTGTGTTCTTTCAGGGGAGATTGATATTGATGCGCTCAATGCAGGTCGTGAGGTATTGATTGTGGCGCCTGAAAAAATCTATATGCAATACCAGAAGGATGACAGCGGTAAAATAATCGGATACAATTGCGCATCATCGGTGCCCCAGGAAAATGAGCATTATGACAAGGTGCTTGAAAACGACATGTTCTATGCCGGAAATACGCTTTCGCTGTGCAGGTTGTACACGGAAGGCGGATATACCAGGCAGGTGGATGAGAACGGGTACGATTTTGATGCCATCCATCGCGTGGACAGGACGGTGCGTATCGGTGCGGTTCTATCGGATTCAGCGCCATGGGAAATAGGTCCCAGCATCATATCTGGAGATGCAGGAGCGCTGATCACCACCTTGGCCGGCCTAGATGCGCTGGGCTTTGAAACCAGCGGGTACAGAAGCCTTACCGCCAAGATGATGAGTAATACAGATGAACAAACAATAAAATATACAGAAACTGCGCTTTCGGATATCTCAAAGCGCGCAGGAGAAATGGATTTTTATTCTTCCTATGAATCGATGCTGGAGGGTGCCAGGTGGGATATGATGATCACCGTTATGCTCTTTGCGATTTCGATCCTGTTTTTTACGGTTTGTGTCAGCATGGTCAACAATGCCGTCACCGGACGCATCCGCTCAGACAAGCGGGCCATTGGCACACTTCGGGCGGTTGGTGCGCCGCTTAGGGTCATCATATCCACATACCTGCGCCAGGTAGGGGTCATGCTTGGCTGGGGCATTGCAGCTGGGGTTTTATTAAGTGCCGGCATCCTTGCATACCAGGCGTATCTGAAAAACTTTAGGATATCGATGATGCTGCCCTTGTGTGGGTTTGCAGCGCTGTATATTCTTCTGATTCTGCTCTTTTGCGGGCTCAACCTTCGTGCCCGCATACGCGGGATCGTGCGGTCCAGCATTATTGACAACATCAGGGAACAATAAAAGGGAGGCCTTACTATGCGCAAGGTTGTATTTTGCATATGCATATTGATCCTTTTTGTTCACTGCTTTGGGGGACAGGCGGCAGAGCAGCCATTTCAAATAGATATTGATCATACCTATGCCGGCATGGACCGCCCTTACGGGCAGGGGTATACACCGGTCACCTCCGGTAATACCATGACCATCGTCCTTCCGCTTTTGTCGGATGTGGCACAGGGCGATATAACAGTTACCCTTGCACCAAAGAACCCAAATAGCGCGCCTTTTAAGCTGCAGGGGCTTGAAAAGCGATTCCCCCGAAAGGAACATAGGTTTGCAGCAGGCAATGTAAGCGCTTATCTTGTGACCTTCAAATTGGAGTTGTACCCTTCCCGGTTATATGGAGAATACCCGCTTGTCATCACCGTATCCGGCCTTGACGCTCAAGGGAACGCAATTGCGCAGACTTTTGATCTGGAGGCCGTCGTGTCTGATGGGAGAGAGGATACTGAAGTACCCCAGGCTGAGATCACCACTTTTCAAGCAGGCGGTGATTACCTGAATGCTGGTGAGAATGGTGAGATTCTTTTAAAGGTGCGCAATACCAGCGATATCCGTGTGATGAAGAATATAACGGTAAGGCTTCAGGATATGTCGGGGGATGTGCTTCCCCTCAATGTGGATACGGTGCGCGTCGGACAACTTTCTGCCGGTGAAAGCGCCGATTGCGTCATCCCGGTGACGGTCGCGCAAAAGGCCACCGCCCAGCTTCATACCGTAGAAATCGTGATCAACTACACCTATGCCGGCGGGAAGGCCGTAAGTTCTTCCGTCAAATATACTGTGGATGTCCGGCAGCCCGTGCATCTTGCGTATACCGAAGCCGCGCTCCCGGTACGTGTGACCCAGGGGGATGTGCCTGCCTTTTCCATGACGCTGATGAACATGGGAAAAAGCACAATAAGCAATGCATTGCTGACTTTCGACATACCGGGCCTTACCAATAGCGGCAGTGTACTGGCCGGGAACATCGCGCCCGGGGAAAGCAAAGCCGTCTCCACCAACTTCCGGGTGGACGGCGGCACATTGGGCGAGGTGAGCGGCATGCTTACCATATCCTACGATGATGCCTACGGGGAATCGCATAAAATAGAGCTTCCGCTGAAGACGGTTATAGAAGAAAAGGTGGTACAAGTGTATGGCATACAGGAAAACAAGGAGAAGGGAAAGCAGTATCCGCTGTGGATCCCCTATACTGCCTGCGCAGTGCTGGCCCTATTGCTGATTCTTCAAAGGATATGGCTGCTAAGAAAAATCCGCATGCTGGAAGAGCGGCACTTGTAAATTTACCTGCGGTTTACGAAAATGCTGCTCCCGGGACACGGAAGCCGGTTATTTATGTTCTTATTCCCTCCATCAACACATAAAACCGTCAGACTGTGTTCCAATATCTTTGCGCGGTGCCGCCATAACGATTTTACGCCTTGAGGTATTTCTTGACCGAAATCCATTGAATCAAGGTGATTCCCAAACCTGCTGCCAGAGCAATGATGGCAATGTTTTGAATTCCTCCAAGGGAAATGACGATGGCTGCCAAACTTGATCCAATGGCGCTACCCAGCTGTATCGCTGAATTGTTCATGCTGATCATGAAACTGGATTTATACTGTGTCGCCTGCGCGATGCTGGTATTGAGCTGCAGGCCTGTGAACCAGGTACTCATTAACCAAAGTATGACAAAGGACACATTTAACCACATAACTGGTTGAAATACAAGTATCAACAGCATAAATGCCATTTGGATGGCTGCCCCCAGGAATAACGACTTGGCGCAGCCTATGCGGTCGGATACGCGGCCGCCAATGAAATTGCCTATAAAACTGGCAATTCCCAGAAGAAGCAAAACAAGACTCATCGCAGCTTCAATGGATGGAAAAAGATTCAGCAAATAAGGCGTAACATAGGTATAAAACGAGCCATACCCCACAAACATGATGAAAGAGTACAGAATGATCAATAAAGTTTTCCCATCCTTCAAATACTTCCATTCATTTTTCATGTTCATTTTTGTGGATTCATGATCACCTCCAGGCAGATAAAATTTGAAATAGATAAGAGACAACATCATCATGATGTTCAGTATCCAAAAAATACCGCGCCAATCAAGGACGGCTGATAGAGCGCGTGTCAGCGGAACACCAATGACAAGCGCCAATGAATTGCCCGCGATAAGTAGCGCCATGGAACGGCCCAGTCTTTCTTTTGCAGAAAGAGATACAACCGTTGATACTGCCAATACGCCATAGCTGTTGGCGCAAATCCCCATGACGAGCCGAATGATGAGCAATAGTACAAAGCTTTGTGCATAGACAAGTGCGAACGTCATCAGGATCGTTATAAACAACATCATCTTCAGCATCTTGATACGTTCGATTTTCCTAAGTACGATCAAGATAACGGGAACGCCGAATGCAGCGCCATACGCATACATGGTATTCAATAAGCCGGAATTGGCGATCGATATATTCAGCGAAACGGCAACCTTATCTAAAATGCCATTAAACACAAAGGCCATCATGGAAAGTACAAAGTTCATCAAGGTAAAAACCATTAAAGTAAGACTTGCTTTCTTCAAACTGTAAGCTCCTTCTTCCCAGCCTGCTTTGGTTGACGAATTTGGGCAACTGCTGTTACATAGTATAAAACCTAAAGTCGGGTTTAGGTCAAGGGCTTTTTCTATTTCTTCCGTAATTGGAGGTCATACCGTACACTAACCCACCTGTGATGTATCCAAAATGACAGGATTGAACATATCTACGCTGCGCTGCTATGACAAAGAGGGATTGTTCCCATGAATGGGCCGGAATAATGGTGGCAATTTTTGATGGCTCTTGGCTATTTGTTTCCACACAAACCGTCCCCGTGACACACATGGAAATTTGAATACCGCCGGACTTCGGGACAATTTGTCCCGAAGTTGAACGGCAAAAGAAAACCTATCCCCTTTTATCAACGGGGATAGGCTTTGAATGCAGCAAATACTGATTATTAAATGGTACGCCTATCATTTAAGCCGGATCCAGAAATGCTTATTATCTAATATAGTTACAAATAGTCAATCGTTAAAACTATAAGTTTTCATTTTTTCCAAGAAATCTCCGGATCATAATTATGCCAGTGCCAATCAGTACTAAACCTAAAGCTATACCAATAAGTGCTATGCCAGGTGATTCTTCAAATTCACCTTCAAGCAATAATACGATTGAGAGGAGTATGCCACCAAATCCGAAGCAGAGCAGTAGGACGGATATGCCCATCCCTTTCTTAATAATGCCGGTATTATAAATTCCCCAGGTCATCAAGCATAAACCAATCGTTATCCCAATACCTCTCACCCCTGGTGGATCTACCATGCCGCCTAGTATAACCAGCGTCACACCAACTATCACACCGATTATGATCGGTAAGAGGACAGATGGTTTTGCAAATTTCTTAAATTTCATATTCTGCCTCCTTCACTTTATTTATGATTGTGATTGCGTTTCTTCTAAACCAGTAACAGTGCCAAATATGAATCTTATTGCTTAATTGTAATATATCACAACAAAAGAAAAGTTATCCGTCTTAACTTCGGGCCAAGTTGGCCCAAGGTTACAATAACAATTTTTATCGTTCTTTTTTTAAAAGAAAAGGATTGATTTTTGTAGCCGTAGCAGTCTTGGAAAGCACGGGAGACGGTTTGCCTATTCCTCCACATGCCTTGAACGGTCGAAAAGATGCTGTTTGAACTTGGAGCCCTTGAAGGTAGAGTATTTTAAAAGGTGGCCTACAGCTCTAATAATACTAGCGTGGTAAGGGGATAGTTCTACAAACACTCAATTGATATTATACATTCGACAGATAGAACGGTTGACCGGAATGTACAGTGGAGTTGTATTTAGCGTGACGAGAGAACCGTCCCAGAGACACACGAGATACATAAGGTCCATCTGCACAAGCAAACGAATATTAATCAAATATTTAACCACAAAACCGCCCTTCGAGACAAATAGGCACCGTTTTGGTGCACTTGAGGTTCCATGGTTAACTGCTTATTATATGGGATACTGTTGTCGTTGCTTTTCTACCCAGATACAAGAATTCCATAATAGAGTTAAAATCAACAATATCAGGCGCATCACCCTCAATTCTGCCATTTTGCTTATAAAAACCAATGGCACTTTCAAAGTCATTATATAGTCTTCCATTTTGATCTATAGTATTGCTTACTTTTTCTATTCGATTAATACAAAGGTCATACATACAGGGCGCTTGGGAAACGATAGCTTCTGCACATTCTTTACTGCAATTTTCAAAAATACTCTGCTTATATTCTTCAGTGACGGAAGGCATCTTTGTTAAGATTTCTTTTCTTTCGTTAATCCATTTGATTGCCTTTTCTTTATCAAATGCTTTCAAAATAGATAAAGCCAATTTATCAATTACTATAATATTTTCCGGGTGCTTACTGTGTAAGTTTTCTAAAACTATGTACCTAATGATAGGTGGTAATATGGAAAATGATGTTATAATCTGCATGTTAGAGCCGAACTCATGTTTTTCGAAGAAATCGAACAATAAATATGAATACAGGTTAAATAAACTATCAACGGCAAATTTTACCTCGTCAGCCGAAATTCCCCCCCGTTTCTTGGGTGTGGGTGCATTTATTTCCAATTTCACATATATTTCCTATAGAATCCAACAAAAGCTTATTGCTGTTACTGATTCTATCCAGTTTTTTTACTATCTCTATGTTTCCCAAAGTCAATTTTCTATCGCTAGGATAATCCAAGATTCTTCGTATAATAACTTCCGCGTATTGTCTAATCTGGGCTATCTTCCCTCTGTTTGATACATCCTCGACATAAAAAGCGTTATTTAGAAGATCAGTCACTAAAGCTTGGTAAGTTAAATTATTAAAATTGTACATCTCTATTAACGTCTCCTTTTAACAATTAACAACGTACATTATATAAGTACAAGTTCTTAGTATAGTTATGTACTACCATTTCAATATTATATCATAGAAAATCATCAGTTTACAACACGATCAAAGGCATATACCAAGTGTACATCGTGTCATAACCAACAAATATTTAGTATTAACAGACAAATTTTGCATGTCTCAGATTGCATATCCCTACATTTAACGATATAATTTTCCAAGGTGCTGAAGCATATATACGGATGAGGTGTAATATGTTTTTCTTTTTTGAAGACAATATTGTTCCCAGCTTTGAACAAATGATAAAACCCGTTATTAATGCTTTGCAAAAATTGGGTGGTTCAGCGAAATTAAAAGACTTGGATGCAAAAGCTATAGAGTTAATGAATCTTTCAAAGAATATTGTAGAAGTTCCGCATAAAGGGTCTGCAAATAGAACCGAGGTCGCCTACCGTTTGGCATGGGCAAGGACTTATCTGAAGAAATATGGGCTTATAAAAAACAGATCTCGTGGGATATGGTCGTTTGCAGGAAAATTGCCCCTAAATGCAGATGATATTGATGTAAATCATATTATACAGTCTGTTAGACGTGGTAGTTTGGAACAATCCACGGAATTCCCTATATTGTCCATTGCTGAAACAGCTTTAGCATTTGAACAATTAGCTGTATCAGTAATTAAAGATACATCCAGTCGGCAAGGCAAATCGTATTACCTTTCTTACTCGGATTCATTTGATTTGGGATATGATATCTTCCTGCCGCAAGGGATTGATTCAATTGAAGACAAAGTCTATTGTGTTATTAAATATAATAAATCTAACGATATAGATCTTGATATAATACTCAATTTTGCTGCTAAGGCAGCCGAAAATATAAAAGCCGGAACAATTTTGCTGATCATAAGCAGTATAATAAGTGATGAAAAAAAGGCCTTGATAGCAGATAGGGCATTTGAAGAAGCAAAGGTAGATGTTATCGTTTGGGATGGTCGTGATTTAAATGCGAGAGTAGACCCCGAATCAGACTATGCAAATTATCTGATTAATCCTAAACAAGCTCTTACAGGCAATGCTATTCTGGATGAATCAACAGCTGAAGAGAAAGAAAAGATTAGGGATGAGTATATAGAGAAGCTCAAAATTGCATATCAAAACGAGGATTTGGCACTGTTCCTGGGCGCTGGAGTTTCCATTGATGCAGGTATTCCTTTGTGGTCTGATCTTATTAAGAAATTACTTATTTACATGATCGGCAGCAAGACCAGGGGGAAAAAGCTTGACAAAAAATCGACTACAGCATTGAATGCGCTTGCATACTCTAATAAAGAGGACTCTCCCATCACCCAAATGCGCTATATTAAGTCGGCGTTTACTTCTGAAGAATACTATGAGTTGGTACACCGAGTATTATACTCAGGTAAAATCGATACGAAAACAAAATTGCTTGATGCAATAGCAAGAATCTGCAAGCCACAGAGAGCATATAATGGAATTAAAAGTATTGTTACGTACAATTTTGACAACCTTATTGAGCAAAAGTTTGTTGAGAAAGAGATTGAGTTTAATGCCATTTATCGTGATACAGATATGTCTTCACTAGATAGCCTCAACATATACCATGTACATGGATTTTTGCCTCAAAACAATGTCATTGCTCATGCGGATATCAATTTAGTTTTCTCAGAAGAGGACTATCATCGCGTATACCGCGATGCCTATTCATGGTCAAACTTAACACAACTGAATGCCTTTCGAGATAGTACATGCCTGTTCATTGGATGCTCACTCAATGATCCGAATCTAAGAAGGCTCCTAGATGCCGCTTCACGCAACGGAGAGACAGCACGCCATTTCGCCCTAATGAAGAGAAATAGCTTTATATCCGGTAACACAGGCGTAGTTCATAATGATATTTTGCAAATGTATCAGCGGATTGATGATAACATTAGAGAAGCGTATTATCGTCAATTAGGTTTAAATATTATTTGGATTGATGATCATAAGGAAATACCAGATATTCTCCTGAAATTATTAGAAAAGTAGTTTATGTCCTGTGCACAGCAGAAAAAAGGCAAAGTGAAAATGAATAATAGTTCATGGTCATCTATACTCATAAGGCATGGCAGCAGGTGAGATACCATATGAGTACTATCGACCTTAGCTCATACTGTAAGCCTGACAATGTTGGGGAAAATCTCAACCTAACAATATATCAATCAACAAAAAACGTCTACTATAAAAATTATAAAGTTTTCCTGGTAGGGTTCGGGGAGGCTTCCTTTCTCAAAAGGAAGCCTCCCCGCAGTCATCCCTAAACCCTATTCCCCGTTACGTTACCTTTCTCAATACCGGCTGCGCTCCGTATACCCGGTATGCAACAGCTCATGGGATAAATGCCCCAGGGGATGGCCCAGATACTCCTCGTAAAGCAGCAAAATATCTGGATTATCATGGGATTTGCGTAGGGGCTTGCCCTCGTCCTCCCGGTACAAGGCCTCCATCCGCTTTGACCGCGCCTGCGGGTCATCGGATCTGGGCTGGCCGCCGCCGGTGATGCACCCGCCCGGGCAGGCCATGACCTCCATGAAGTGGTACGGGCTCTTTCCATCCCGCACCTCTTCCATCAAATGCGCGGCGCCGCTTAAGCCGCTGGTGACTGCCACCTTCACCTCCACCCCTTCCAGGAAGCTCCACTCCGGCAGCACATCCTTTAAAAGGATGCCGGCGGTCTTGATGCGCTCCAAGCCCTGGATGGGCGTTACGTGAAGATTGTCAAAAGGCAATTCCCGCCCGGTGACCACCTCATACACCGTGCGCAGCGCGGCCTCCATCACGCCGCCTGTTGTGCCGAAAATGTCGGCCGCGCCGGTAGAGAGGCCCAGAGGATTATCAAAGGTCCCATCCTTCAGGGATGCAAAATCGATGCCAGCCTGTTTGATCATCCTGGCCAGTTCCCTGGTGGTGAGCACGGCGTCCACATTGCGAACCCCGTTATTCATCATTTCGGGCCGTGTGATTTCAAACTTTTTGGCGGTACAGGGCATGATGGAGACGACGTACATATCCTCGGGTTTGACGCCGATCTTGTCCGCAAAGTACGATTTCACCAGTGCGCCCAGCATCATGTGAGGGGATTTGCAGGAGGATAGGTTATCCAGCTGGCCGCTGAAATAATGCTCGATATACTTGATCCAGCCCGGGCTGCAGCTGGTGATGATGGGCAGCGCCGGCGCCTTGTCCGTTACATGCACGCCCAGTTTCTCAAGGCTTTCCGCTGAAACCTTCCCAGCCTGATAAAACAGGTTGGAAAGCCTGTGCAAAAGCTCGTGCCCCTCTTCCATAATGGTAAGGTCCGCGGCAAAGTTGGTGTCAAAGATATAGCGGAAGCCAAGTTCCTTCAGTGCGGCAGCCATCTTTCCGGTGACCAGCGTTCCCGCCGGATAGCCGAATTCCTCGCCCAGCGCCGCCCGGATGGCAGGCGCGGTCTGCACCACCACCGTCTTTTTGGGATCGGCCAGGGCTTCCCATACATCCTGGATAGCTTCCCTTTCGTGCAGCGCGTTTACCGGGCAAACAACGGTGCATTGGCCGCAGTTGGTACAGGCTGCTTCATATATCGGCAGATCATTGCCCGGGCCGATTTCCGTTGAAAAGCCCCGGTTCTGCGCATTGAGCACGCCCACGCCCTGAACCTCATTGCACACTGTGACGCAGCGGCGGCAGAGCACGCACTTGGC
The DNA here is from genome assembly GCA_023415715.1 of Bacillota bacterium. Taxonomy (GTDB): domain Bacteria; phylum Bacillota; class Clostridia; order Christensenellales; family Aristaeellaceae; genus JAEWAH01. The sequence goes on along the minus strand of JAEZJP010000306.1, from coordinate 369 downwards.
AGGCTCCCGCACAATGGAGGGACCCGCATCCGCTGAAGCTTCCTTCGATTTCGCGCCGGCAAACCTTGCCTCATCGGCCTGTATGGTTTCTCCCAATGCCTGCAGTTCACAGTGCTGGTTTCTGGCACAATTCAAACAATCCTTGGGGTGGTCTGAAAGCATCAACTCATAGAGCACTTTGCGGCGCTGCCTGACGCGTGTGGAATGGGTATGGATCACCATGCCCTCCGAAACCTTTGTAATACAGGAGGCCTGAAGCGTTTTTGCGCCGTCCACCTCGACTACGCAAATTCTGCATGAGCCGATCTCGTGCTGGCCTTGTATGCAGCAAAGCGTAGGAATTTGAATGTTGTTTTCTTTAGCTGCCTG
>JAEZJP010000304.1 GCA_023415715.1 Bacillota bacterium | reverse complement strand
GTATACCCCATGGCGCTGCGCAAGGCGAAATCCGATACCTTTACCACCGCGCCGTCAATCAGGAAATCAAGGGTCTCGCGGCTGTCGCTTATTTCCCGGATACGCTCCCGAATTTCATCGATGTTTTTTGCTTCCTTGCGGTAGAGGCTTAAGGGGAAGCCGTTATCCTGAAGGAAAGCATTCATCCCTGCCTGATCCCCGAAGGGTGGATTTTCTATGGTACCCACCTGATAAAAAAACGCATCCAGCTTCCGTGATGCGGTGACTGCCGGGTCCAGGTTCCGAAGCGCCCCCGCCGCGGCATTCCGTGCGTTTTTCAAAGGTTCAGGTGATGTTTCGTTATACTTTTTCAAAACAGACAGGCGCATGATGCATTCGCCCTGGACTTCCATAAGCCCCTGGTACGGTATGGTAAGGGGTACTGAGCGCACGGTCCTGGCCTGGGGCAGAATTGCCTCCCCCACTTCGCCGTTGCCCCGGGTGGCAGCCTGCACAAGCTCCCCATGGTTGTAGGTCAGGTTCAGCGTCAGCCCATCCAGCTTATATTCCACAAAGTATGAAACCGCGCCTTGGGTGCCAGTCTGGGCCGCAAGTTTTTCCACCCGCTGCACCCAGCTTTCAAGCCCGGCCGCATCCTGCACCTTGTCCATGCTCCAAAGCCTGTTTAAGTGCCTGTGCTGCAAAAACACGTTAAGCGGCTGCCCGCCTACCCTGTGGGTCGGCGAATCGGGAAGACGGATACCCGTCTCCTTTTCCAAAAGGACAAGCTCATCATAAAGCTTGTCCCACTCCGCATCCGATATAATCGGGTCGTCTTTGTCGTAATACGCCCGGCTTGCCTCGTTTATCCCGTCTACCAAAGAACGCATGCGCACATCCGGCGGCAAAGCTTGCTTCCCGTTTTCAAAAGACATGGTTCCCTACTCTCCTACCTTCACAATGGGCGCAATGCTCAAAGAAAACTCCTTCACTCCGTAGGCGGCAAACTCAATGACGATGCGCGCGTCCGCACCGCTGCCGCGAACCTCGATCACGTTCCCCTCGCCAAACTTCTTGTGCATGACCCTGTCTCCGGCGGAAAACAGGCTTTGCATGGCTGTTTTCTCCAAACTTCTGGCCTGGGAAGGCGCAAACCCTTTCTGCACGCCGGCGATCCCCAGTGCCTGGGCGTTTTGCGCAATCTGCGGCACGCCAAAGGACAATTCATGGGGCCGTGCGGAACGGGTGGGCTTGGCAGGGGCGGGATGCTGCTGCTGCTGTCTAACGCTTCCGAAGGACTTTTCCATTTTGGAAATCCACTCATCATCCAACAGGCGCTTGGGAATCTCATTCAAAAACCGTGAGGGCGGATTGTGATTGAGCTGGCTGAAAATCATACGCTGGGAGGCATAGCTCAAATACAGCCGCCGCTGGGCGCGGGTGATGCCCACATAGCACAGCCTGCGCTCCTCCTCCAGGCGGTTTTCGTCCGTATTGGAACGGCTGGAGGGGAACAGCCCATCCTCCAAGCCGGCCAGGAACACGATGGGGAATTCCAGTCCCTTTGCGCTGTGCAGCGTCATAAGCGTGACATACCTGGGGCTTTGCTCCGACTGGTCCAGGTCTGTGACCAATGCCACGTTCTCCAGAAAATCCTCCAATTGGGGGTTTTCCGCCTGGTGTTCAAATTCCTCTACCGCACCCACAAACTCCTGTATGTTTTCCAAACGGGTTTGGGCTTCCTCCGTATCTTCACGCTGGTATTCGGCCATCAAGCCCGTTTCCGCAAGCACGGCACGCACAAATTCCGCAAGGCCCATACTTTCCCGCATGGCCACAAGCCGGTTCATGAGCATGGCAAACTCGCCGACGCACTTTCTCGGCCTTGCGGAAAGGGTATCTGGCATGTCGTTCAATGCGCTGTAAAGTGGCATGTTATTATTTTGGGCATGTTCGGCCAATTCAGCGATGGTGGCATCGCCGATAGCCCGCTTGGGCTGGTTGATGATGCGCCGCAAAGACACATCGTCAGCCGGATTGATGACCACCCGGAGATACGCGATGATATCCCGCACTTCCTTGCGGTCGTAAAAGCGCAGGCCGCCAAACACTTTATATGGAATGCCGGCCCTGACCATCATTTCTTCCAATACGCGGCTTTGGGCGTTGGTGCGGTAGAGTACCGCCATATCGCCGTAGCTCTCACGGCTCAAGGTCAGCTGATGCATCCTGTCGCAGATCCAGGCGGCTTCCTCCCGCTCGTCCCCTGCGCAGAATACCTTGATGGGTTCGCCCTCGCCCAATTCCGTCCAAAGCGCCTTTTCCTTGCGGCCAATGTTGTGGGCGATCACCTGGTTGGCTGCGTCCAGTATATTGGCTGTGGAGCGGTAATTCTGCTCCAGTTTGATGACAACGGCGTCAGGAAAATCCTTCTCAAAATCCAGAATATTCCTGATGTCCGCACCGCGCCAGCCGTAAATGGACTGGTCGTCATCCCCCACAACGCACAGGTTGCGGCTCTTTTGGGTGATGAGCTTCACAAGCATGTACTGCGCATAGTTGGTATCCTGGTATTCATCCACGTGCACGTACGTAAAGCGCTCCCTGTAGCCTTCCAAAACGGGAGGGTGGTCGGCAAACAGTTCCAATGTGCGCATGATCAGATCGTCAAAATCCAGCGCATTGGCGGCACGCAGTTTTTCCTCATACAATTGGTATGCATCGCTGATCAATTGGCAGCGGTAATCCTTGTTGGACTCCCGGAACCAGTCGGAAGGGGACATGAGTTTATTTTTGGCGTCAGATATTTTGGACTTCAATTCCCTGGGCGGCAAAAACTTTTCGTCCAGGTTCATTTGCTTGAGAATTTCCTTGATAACACTGTTCTGATCGTCGTCGTCGTAAATCGTAAAGGCTCTGGTATAGCCCAGCTTTTCGATATCGCGCCTAAGGATGCGGGCACAGGTGGCATGGAAAGTGGAGATCCATGCGTCATCCGCCTTGGGCCCCACTAGTTTGCTGATGCGCTCCTTCATTTCCTTGGCGGCCTTGTTGGTAAACGTAAGCGCCAGAATTTGCCATGGCGGAACACCGTGGTCGATAAGATTCGCCACACGGTATGTTAGCGCGCGGGTTTTGCCGCTGCCCGCGCCTGCCAGAATGAGCACAGGGCCCTGCAAAGTCTCCGCAGCCTGACGCTGCTCTTTGTTCAACGCATGCAAATCCATGTTCGTTATCCTCTGTCTTCCTCATTCTTGTGTTTTACGCTTCCGCCGTTTCGGTTGGGAGCGGAAGCATTTCCTTATACTATTGAAAATCGTTAATGCTTTGACGCCGTGAGAGATTTTTGTGTAGTACAAGGAGACGGAGCGACACGTAGCAGCGCTACGTGGAGCGGAAGTCGACGCAGTAATACACGAAAAGATCCACGGCGTCGGAGCGTTAAGGTTTTGAAATAGTGTTAGCCGAAAGGTCATCCAGCACCTTCTGATAGCCGCCCGCGCCATACAAAAGCGCACGGTTGACCCGGCTGATGGTTGCGGTGCTGGCCCCTGTCCTTCGGGCAATCTCCTGATACGTCACCCTTTCCCTGAGTAAACAAGCCACATGAAGCCGCTGCGCGATACTCTTCAGTTCCTGTATGGTGCAGACATCCTCCAAAAAACGGTAAGCGTCCTCCGGCCCGGAAAGGGCCAGAAGCGCTTGAATCAAAAGATCAGTTTGGGAAGTTTGAATCTTTGGCGTAAACATGAAGGCATCCTCCCACCACGGTTTGCTGTCGCCCTCGAACAAAGGCCCGCTTAAATCGGCGGGCGCAAAGATGCCTGAATGAAAAGATATTCTCAATGGGATTATATCACATTTTTCGCCGTAAGGAAAGGCAAATTCACAAAGGAAGGCAGGAAGGAGATTTATGGCAATCTCCCTCCCGCAATGCCTTGCCCGAATCAAGATTCCTTTTTGCAATTCAACTTTATATAACAAAAGCGGGTTTTTAGGCCCGCCTTTCATTACTTTTGCGGTTTCTTGCCGAACAGGCCGCCCGTCATTTCGCTGACGTTGCGCTTCAGCTTGTTCACGGTGCCCTGCTTGGAGCCTGTGGCGATAAGCGCGAATATCACCAGCCCTGCCACGAACACGCCTACCACCCACAGGATGCCGCTTCCTGAACCTGAATTGTCATTCTCGGCCGATGTGCCTGTATTCTGGTTGGTAGCCGCATTGTTGTTGCTTGGGCCCACATCGCTGGCAGACCCCGCAGCACCGGTTACTCCGCCATACAAAGCTTTGTTGATCACATTGGCCATAAGCTTGGTGGAAGCCTCGGCCCGCTCCTTGCTGGTGGTATGGGTCCCGAACTCCAGCAGTACGCTTCTTGGAGACAGGTCCTGGTTGTAGGTACCCTTGCCGATGAAGATATCTTTGACGAGGCCCGGGTATATTTTATCGCTCACCGCCTTCAATTGGGCGGCAAACTTTTTGTTGGCGGTGGCATTTTGATTGCTTCGTCCAACCTCCAGGCGGATTTTCGTTACATCATCCCCTGCCACCTTGGTGTTGTACTGCTTGGGATCGGGGATGCCGTCCCTGTGAATGTCGAAGATGGCATCCGGCTGTGCCTGCAAAAGCTTCATGGCGGTTTGGCGGCTGCGCCGGTAGGCTCCTGAGTCGTGGGGCTCATGGGTGGCGGTACTGTATTCCACGCTGACCCCCTGCTTTTCCATTTCCGTCTTCAGCGCCGCGGCCACATCATAGATACCGCCATTTCCCTCCTTGGCACTGGAGCCGTCGCTGGGCACATAGCTTTCGTCGCTGTGGGTAACATAGAAGGCAATCTTTTTCTGCTTCCCTGAGGCGGATACGGGCAGGGATGCATCCGCGTCCAGCCATGATACATCGGGCATTTCGTACGTGCCTAGATTTTTGGCAACCCCCGTCTTTTTCGCCGCGTCGACAGCCGTCACTTCAAAATGGTGGTTGTCCTCGCTGATGTATTCATCCCCGGTTTCCAGCGTACCGCTATAATATGTGATCAGGTTCCCTTGTTCATCAAAAATCTCATAGACGGACTCGGGATCATCCAGCGTTTCCCCTTTTGCCATGACCGGAAAAGGTAAAAGGACAAGCATCACCAGCAGCAGTGAAAGAGCCTTTTTCATTGTTTTTCCTCTCCCTTCTCCTTTACGGCGTGTATTCGATCCTTGTCGGGCGGATTCTTTCCCCTTACAATTCGTTCCGCGATTTCCCCGATGAGTTCAGCCAACAGCACACCCAGGATGCCGCTGATAACCATGGCATCCATCGCTCCGGCCCCGCCCAGAACCAGCGTCTGGTTCACCCCCCGGGACCAGTTCACTATCGCCACAGCGGTATCCGCCAGCAGCACGCCCAATACGCCGCAGATGAAGGCGTTGCGCCGTGACCTGCCCAAAAGGTAAGCCGCAAGGCCGCCTACGATACCCCAGATGTAGTTGGGATCGATCACGATCTGCTCCGGCTCGTTTGGCATCACAAGCCCCAGCACATAAATAATCCCGCCGGTAAGGATGGAGCCAATTACAGCCCGCAACTTTTCCTTGCCCGTTTCCGCCTTGATGATCAAGTACAGGCAGACCGCCACGGGGATCACCGCGCCGCCGATGTTGAACTGCACCATGCCGATGCGGATATCCGGGATCAGCGTGCCGAAGAACATGGCCGCAACAATGATCAGCGCTGCGCGGTCGCTTAGCCGCATCCTGTCCAGCACCCGCTGGGACACGCCGAAGAAAATCAGCACCGCCACCGCGGTGAGCAGTATCATGCCGATGGACACAGATTTCTTCCTCCCAAGCCTTTATTCCCAAAAAGTGTTCCCGCCGCCCAAAAAGAATATGCGCACAGCAACCTGTGGGCAAAGCATTGTGACCAGCCCCAAAATGTGGTATAGTAAGAAGAATGATTTTGATGTGGACAAGGAGCTTTACCATGACGCAATCATACGATGCGGGCAATATACAGGTATTGGAAGGGCTGGACGCGGTACGCATGCGGCCCGGTATGTATATCGGCTCCACCGGTCAAAGAGGTCTACACCATCTTTTGTGGGAGATCGTGGACAATGCAGTGGACGAGGCTTCCAACAGCTATGCCACAGAGGTGGAAGTTACGCTTCACAAGGATGGTTCCGCCAGCGTTTTCGACAATGGCCGGGGCATGCCGGTGGATAACCACCCTACGCTGCACGTACCGGGGGTGGAGGTCATATTTACAAAGCTGCATGCCGGCGGCAAATTCAACAATGACAATTACAGTTATTCCGGAGGCCTGCACGGCGTGGGCGCTTCGGTGGTGAACGCGCTTTCAAAGTGGGTGACGGTAGACGTGTTCCGTGATTGGACCCATTACCGCATGGAATTTGCAAGCGAATACGACATGCTCAAAGGAAAGCTCCTGGCAGGGCAGCCCAAGGGCGGATTGCAGAAGCTGGGCAACACCCGCAAGCGCGGCACGCTGGTTCGTTTTTTGCCGGACGACACCATTTTTGAAGAAACGAAGTTCAACGGCGAAATCGTGGCAAGGCGGCTTCGGGAATTGGCCTACCTGAATACCGGTGTACGCATCGCCTTTCATGACGAGCGGCAAAAGGATGCAACGCTTAACAACCAGGAATACCATTATGCCGGGGGCATTGCCGATTATGTGAAATATCTGAACGAAGACAAGACGCCCCTGCATGATAATCCCATCCTTCTGGATGGTAAAAAAGACGATACCCTCTGCCGTGTGGCCATCCAGTATACCGATGGCTATACCGAAAGTGTTTTTTCCTATGTGAACAATATTCCAACCGCCGAGGGCGGAACCCACGAAACGGGATTCCGTGCCGCCTATACGAAAGCCTTTAACGATTATGCCCGCAAGATCGGCGCGCTGAAGGAAAAGGAGAACAACTTGGCCGGCGAGGATTTCCGGGAAGGCATGACGGCGGTTATCGTATCCATGGTCAAAAATCCGCAGTTCGAGGGGCAAACAAAGGGCCGGCTGGGCAATACCGAGGTGCGCCCGGCGGTGGAAGCAATCATCACCCAAAAGCTTTCGGAATTTTTGGAGGACCTTAAAAATCAGGAGCTTTGCCAGAAGATTGTGGAAAAGGCCATCCGCTCCGCCAAGGTTCGGGAGGCCACCCGCAAGGCGCAATCCGTGGCCAGGGCCAGGAACGAGCTGGAGGCTGCACCCCTGGTGGGCAAGCTCTCCAGCTGCACCGGGCGCAAGCCCCAGGAAAACGAGCTGTTCATCGTGGAAGGCGATTCCGCCGGCGGCAGTGCCAAGCAAGGCCGGGACAGGCGCTTCCAGGCCATACTCCCCCTTCGGGGAAAACCCCTCAACGCAGAGAAGAAACGGCTGGACCAGGTGCTTTCCAACGAGGAATTCCGCACCATTATCACAGCACTGGGCACAAGCATCGATGAAAGCTTCGACCTAAACAGCTTAAAGTATCACAAGGTCATCATTCTTTCCGACGCAGACCAGGACGGGGCGCATATCCGGGCCATTTTGCTCACGTTCTTCTACCGCTACATGCGGGAACTGGTTACGGAAGGCCACGTATACATCGGCATGCCGCCGCTATATAAAATTCAAAAGGGAAACAATGTGCAATACGTGTATGATGACCGGGAGCTGAAAAAGGCGCTCAAAAATGTAGGAAAGGGTTACACCCTGCAGCGCTACAAGGGCCTTGGGGAAATGAACCCCGAGCAGCTTTGGCAGACGACCATGGATCCGCAGAACAGAAAACTTTTGCAAGTCACCAGTGAGAATGCCGCCCAGGCCGACCACATCGTCACCATACTGATGGGTGACAAGGTGGATCCCAGGCGCGAATACATAAGCACGCACGCCAACTTCAACCGGGCGGATGATTTCGTGCCGGTCACGGCGGATATAGATAAGGGGGCGATTTAGCAGATGGCTGGCAATGAAAAAAACACTCCGGTTCTGCCCCCGGATATCATTCAGATGCCCATGGAAGAGGTCATGCACAACTCCATGCTCCCCTATGCGGAATACGTTATCCTGGAGCGCGCTCTTCCCCGCGTGGAGGATGGCCTAAAACCCGTGCAGCGGCGTATTTTGTATACCATGAGTGAACTTAGCCTCACGCCGGACAAGCCCCACCGCAAATGCGCCCGCATCGTAGGCGATTGCCTGGGCAAATACCACCCCCACGGCGACACCTCAGTGTATGAAGCACTGGTACGCATGGCCCAGCCCTTTTCCCTGATGGGCATGCTGGTGGACGGCCACGGCAACTTCGGTTCCATCGACGGCGACGGCGCTGCGGCCATGCGGTACACCGAGGCCCGCATGACGCCGCTTGCCATGCTGATGCTTAGGGATATCGAAAAGGATACCGTGCCTTTCCGTTTGAATTTTGACGATACTTTAAAAGAACCCGACATGCTGCCGGCACGTTTCCCGAACCTTTTAGTAAACGGCGCCAGCGGCATCGCCGTAGGGCTTGCCACAAATATCCCGCCCCACCATTTGGGCGAAACGGTCAAGGCGGTCATCGCCCAAATCGACAATCCCGGCATCACCGTTAAGGAACTGATGCAGCATATTCCCGCCCCCGACTTCCCTACCGGCGGCGTACTTTTAAATACCGAAGAAATTGAAAAGGCCTATGAAACAGGCCGCGGACGCTTGATTCTGCGCGCCAAAGTTCATATTGAGAATGGTGCAAGCGGCCGGAAGCTGATCGTCATCACCGAAATGCCCTATCAAGTAGCCAAGGCGGGCATGCTGGAAAAAATACTGAAGCTTTCGGAGGAAAAGAAGGCTGCACTGGGCGGCATCTACGACATCCGTGACGAAAGCGACCGCACAGGGCTTCGGGCTGTGATCGAGCTCCGCAAGGATGTGGACCCCCAGCGGATCTTGAATTACCTGTACAAGTATTCCGACATGCAGGTGACTTTCGGCGTCAACATGGTGGCCATCGCAGAGGGCAAGCCTATACAGATGGGCCTCAAAGAAATCATCGGCCATTTCATCCGCCATCAGAAGGATGTGGTGACCAGGCGTACCCAGTACGATCTGGATCAGGCCAAGGCCAGGGCCCACATATTGGAGGGCCTGATGGTGGCGGTGGACAACCTGGACGAAGTGATTGCTTTAATCCGCAGCAGCAAAACGCCAAAGGAAGCCAAGCAAAAGCTGATGGACCGTTTCTCCCTCAGCGATATCCAGGCCCAAGCCATTCTGGATATGCGTTTGCAAAGGCTGACCAACCTGGAAATACTGGCGCTGCGCAAGGAATATGAGGAGGTCAAGCGCCTCATCGATAAGCTGGAGGGCATACTGGCCAGCGAAAAGAAGCTCTTGAGCGTCATCAAGGCAGAACTTACCGAAATGGCAGCGGATTATAACGATCCCCGCCGCACCCAGCTTGTGAACGAGGAAGCGGAGACCGCCGCCCAAGAGGAAGAGGAGACCGTGCCTGAGGAAGCGGTGGTGATGTACACCTTTGGCGGGCAGTTGAAGCGCATGTACCCCAAATTCTTTGAAAAGCTGCCGCCCCCCGACCCGCAGTCAGGCCTCACAGAAGTGCCGCGGTTCCTGTTCAATACGCTGACTGACCACACTTTGCTGTTCTATACCGACCGGGGCAACTGCTATCCCCTGTCTGTTGGCAGCCTGCCGGAGACCAACCGGCCAAAAGACCGGGGCGTGCTGCTCACCGGCGTGCTCAACGGGCTGGAGGACGGCGAAACCTTATGCCAGCTTTTGTGCGTAAAGAATGCAGACCTTGTAAAATCACCCGATTACCTGTTCATCACCGCCCAGGGTATGGTCAAGCGCACCCAGGCATCGGAATATGACGTGCGCAGGCAAAAGTTTGCCGCCATCAACCTAAAGGACGGCGACAGGCTGCTTAAAGTATTCCCGGCTTTTGAGGAACAGGATCTGCTGCTGATAAGCCGCGGCGGGCAGTGCATACGCTTTGCGCTGGATTCCGTGCCGCAGATGGGCCGGGCTACCGGCGGCGTAAAAGGCATGCAGCTTGATGCCGGCGATGAGCTCATATTTGGCGGGCAGCTTGGAGATAAGGATCAAATGGTACTTTTAAGCGACCGGGGCAGCGCAAAGCGCCTGCTGGCCCTTGACTTTGAAACCCAGGGCCGCAACGGAAAAGGTGTCCGGTGTTTCGTCTTCAACAAGAACGGCTCCAATGGCGTACGCCTGGCCGGATGTGTGCGCATAGGCAGTGAAGGCGCACCCTTGGTGGTCACCCAGGCTCAAAGCGCGCCTTCCGCATTGCAATCAGACGAGATTGCATTGCAGGCCAAAGCGGACAAAGGCAAGCCTTGCGTCATGGCGCTGATGGAGGATGTGGTGACGGGGCTTTTATCCGGTGTTAAGCTTCCCTGATCCAATTACAAAAAAAACGAAAGAGCTGCTATGAGAACATATTTTCTGCAAACAGAACGCATCGGCTTTTCCAAATGGACGAAGGATGATTTAACTCTTGCCATGTCCCTGTGGGGGGAAAATGAGGTGACGCGTTACATTTGCGCAACCGGTACATTCAGTGAGCAGGATGTAATAAAGCGCCTGGCCTTGGAAATGGAAAACGATGCGCGTTTTGGCATACAGTACTGGCCTATCTTTTCCCTTTTTGATGGCGAATTCCTGGGCTGCTGCGGCTTAAGGCCCCATGACATGGAAAAGGGAATCTTTGAGCTTGGCTTTCATCTGAAAAGCGGTCAGTGGGGCAAGGGCTATGCTACGGAGGCAGCTAAAGCCGTAATTCATTATGCCTTTGATACATTGCAGGCGTCTAATCTGATTGCAGGGCATCATCCCCAAAACGACGGTTCCAGGAAGGTGCTTGCAAAGCTGGGCTTTCACCGCATAGGCGACGCCTTCTATCCGCCCACCGGGCTTTATCATGCCGTATATATGTATCGCTTGCCGGATCAATAAGCAAAAGATCATATACTGCACCCCAGGCCTTTGATATGCTCCCCTCAAAGTAAGCAGTGGAAATAAAAGAACACTGGATATAGAGAGGGCAGCATATCATAAGCCGTGGGGTTTTCATTGTTATTGCCCGAATTTGGGTTTGTGAATCGTTATATTGATGCCTGGTTCAAGGCATACAGCCGCCATCCGCCGCATAGGGTTAGGCAAAAGGTGGTGGCATTGCATGAGCAATAAACCCATGCGTTTGAAACCAAAAGGACTGTTGTCCGGCGCGCCGGAGGTAAAGCGGGTAGAAAAGCGCACCGGGTTTTTGCAAAAGGCGGCTGCCGCCGCAGGCAAGTTTTTCCGGGATATAGGCAAGGCACTGCGCAGCCAAACCGCCGGCCAGCTGGCGCTGTGCCTGTGTCTGGCCGCTGTGTCCGTGCTGTATGCCGGCGGGCTGAAGGATGAAACCGTCACGGTGCTGAGCCATAAGCGGCAGCTTCCCGTTTACAGCGTGGCCAGGCAGGACAAGGTGGTTTCCATCAGCTTTGACGCCGCCTGGGGCGGTACGCAAACCATTCCCATAC
>JAEZJP010000300.1 GCA_023415715.1 Bacillota bacterium | reverse complement strand
GCACGCTTTCTGGAGTTGGAACTCAAGCATGAAGGCTATGAGGTACGTACAGCCTTTGACGGGCGGTCGGGGCTGGAAGATTGCGAAAGCTGGCAGCCCGATCTGCTTATATTGGATCTGATGCTTCCGGAACTTTCCGGGATTGAGGTCTGCCGAAGACTCCGGCATGAAAGCGATCTGCCCATTATCATGCTCACCGCAAAGGATGATGTCAGCGACAAAGTAATGGGGTTGGACATGGGCGCAGATGATTATATGACCAAGCCTTTCGCCATAGAGGAGTTGCTGGCGCGCATCCGCGTAGGGCTGAAAAAGCACCGGGCCGGGCACAACAGCGCCCCCACCTCCCTGAATGTGGGCAAGCTGAAGGTGGATCCCGCCAGCTACAGCGCTTCCTTTGACGGGGAACCGCTGTCGCTGACCAAAAAAGAGTTCGACCTGCTGCGCTGCCTGATGGAGCATTCAGGAACAGCAATGAGCCGCGATGTGCTTTTAAATGACGTATGGGGCTACGAATACGCCGGGGAAACAAATATAGTGGATGTATATATCCGCTACCTGCGCCAGAAGATCGACGACCGCTTCCATGTGAAGTGCATCCAAACCATTAGGGCCGTGGGGTATATGTTCCAGTATGAAGACAAATAAGCAGAAACAAAAAAGACGTCCGCGTCCGCATACCGGGGAACGGGGCATCAACCGCGTCAGCTTCAGCATTCATGGCCGACTGAGCGCTTTGATGAGCAACCTGCGCTTTTCCCTGACACTGCGCATCGCCATCCATTATGCATGGCAGCTTTTGCGAACCACGCTGCCGCTGATGCTTTTGATGACGATTGTATTTGCCGCGGCCCAAACACCCGGCGTACTGCGCAACATGGAACGGCTCTCCACCCTCACGCCGGAAAACAACGGAAGCTTCACTGCACTCCAGGTCATGGACCGAAGCGCCACAGCGCAGATCACAAAGGACATACTTCCCTCGGAAGGGTTCAGCCGTTTTGGATACATGCTGAAGATGGCATTTTCCTCAGATCTCTTCCGCTGGCCTCCTGTCCTTCATTTGATGCGGCCAGCGACCAATGGTACGCTTGTGATGTCCTTTGACCTTCGGGAACGGCTGGAAGTATGGCTGTACCTGATGTGCGGGCTTCTTTTCTGTGATCTGTGGCGCGTATGGCGGTTTTTGCGCAAGCGCAACAGGCTGAACAAAACGGTATTGAAGCCTTTGCGGGAGATTGCCGACCTGGCCGCAACTTTAAGCGCCAATAACCTGTCCAACCGCATCAACATCGCAGGCACCAAAAACGAACTTAAGGACCTGGCGGTGGTCATCAACAGCATGCTGGACAGGATTGAACTGAGCTACAACAGCCAAAAGCAGTTCGTAAGCGATGCCTCACATGAATTGCGCACGCCCATATCCGTGTTGCAGGGATATATCAACATGCTCGACCGCTGGGGTAAAGAAGACAAAGCCGTGCTGGAAGAAGCTATTGCCGCCATCGCCCAGGAGACCGCCAGCATGAAGGAATTGGTGGAAAGCCTGCTCTTCCTGGCCAGGCATGACAAAAAGACGCTGCTTCTGGAGATGGAATCCTTTGACCCCGCCGAAGTAGTGGCAGCGCTGCACAGGGAAGCCAAGATGCTTTCTCCCGGCCACAACTTTCTGCTTTCCCCCATGGAGCATTGTGAGATCACAGCGGACAAGAACATGCTCAAACAGGTCATGCGTGTGCTGTGCGATAACGCGGTAAAATATACACCGCCGGGCGGCAGTATTACCCTTGGTGTGAAAAAGACAATGGAGGGCTGTATGCTTTCCGTAACCGATACGGGCTCAGGCATCGCCGCGGAAGATCTGCCGAAAATCTTTGACCGTTTCTACCGAGCCGACAAAGCCCGAAAATCCAGCATCAGCGGCCATGGGCTTGGGCTTTCCATCGCCAGGATTATCGTTATCGCCCACGGCGGGCGCATTACGGTACGATCCAAGCTTGGCGCCGGCACCACGTTCCACGTTCATCTGCCGGAAAACAAGGAAAAGGCTGCGTTTTCGGAATTTGTGTCCTGAACTTCCCATTATCTCAACTAGCTCTATATCATACAGTCAGGATGGTCTTTTCATGAAGACCATCCTAAATTTTTAACTAAAAAATAACAAACATATTGACTGATCAGTCAAAGTGATGTATGATGTAAATGTTTTGACTGATCAGTCAAAGGAGTTGTAGCATATGTCTCGGGAATCTTACGATAAACTGCCGGAGGAACGTAAAAAAAGTATTCTGGATAGCGGAATTGCCGAATTTTCCAAAAAACCATATACGGAAGCCAGCACGGATGATATCACGAAAAGCTGCGGCATTTCGAAAGGATTGCTGTTCCACTATTTCGGCAGCAAGCGTGAGTTCTATCTTTTTTGTTTGGAGCAGGCGCTATGGACCATCACATCCGGCAGCAGACCGTTACCTCAAACGCACAACTTTTACAATACCCTCTTTTCTATGATGGATGCGAAAATGCAGCTTTGCCTGCAATATCCCAATGAGACACGTTTTGCCAATATGGCCGCAAGGGAAACCAGCTCTGAAGTGAGCGAAGGAAAAATAGCGGTAATCAGAAAGTTCATGGCGTTGGCAAAAACCAATTCCAAATCAACAATAACACAGGCGGTTTCCGCTCTTCCTTTAAAGAATCCTGAGGAAAGAGATAAAGTGACTGCTGGGCTGTCCATTTACATCCATGCTTTGATCAACCAGTATCTGGAACTCTACCAGGAAAGACCGGATGATTTCTTTAACGCAGCGGAAATGATTAAAACAGAGCTCATGGCTTACATAGACCTGATGCTGTACGGTGTGGCAAAGGAGAATGGCATATGAAAAAAATCAGCTTGGTTAAAGGACTGATGTTATGCAGTCAATACGAGAAAATGAACGAAGTTGATCAAGCAAAGGCAAGGGACATGCGGCTGAGGGAGCTTGTACGCTGCGCGAAAGCAAACAGCCCATATTACAAAAAGCTTTATAAAAACATAGGCGACGATTTTACGCTTTCCGACCTGCCGCCGGTCAACAAGGTAGATCTGATGGCCAGTTTTGATGATTGGATTTCAGATCAAACCGTCAAGCTTAATGATATTCAGGAATTCATGCATAATCTAGACAACATTGGCCGGAAGTTCCGTGGCAAGTATCTGATATTCACTACCAGTGGTTCTACCGGCAACCCGCTGGTTGCACTGTGCGACAAAACCACCAGCAATATGTTTGGCGCCATAAATGCAAGGCGCTCCTTTGCCAGGAAGCAGGACCTGAAAGCATACGTCTTGAAGGGAGCCAAATCCATCGGCGTATTTGCCACAGGCGGATTTTATCTTGGAAACAGTTCCATTCGCGCCAGGCTGCTTAAAATGCCCTGGAAAAAGAAGCAGATGGCGGTGACAAGCGCGTTAAAGCCGGTTCCTGAGATCGTTAAGGAACTGAATGCGTTTGCGCCGGCTATGCTGGGCGGTTACCCCACCATTTTGGAATTACTGATTGACGAGCAGGAAAAAGGCAGGTTGAACATTCACCCTGTCATCATCATGACAGGCGGAGAATACCTTTCGGAGGATGTCCGTAAACGGCTTTCCCAGGCATTCAACTGCTATGTACAAACCTCCTATTCCTGTACCGAGGGCGGCAGCGTGGCATATGAATGCACCGAGCATCACTTTCATGTGAATGACGATTGGATTCTTGTTGAGCCGGTAGACAAGGATAACCGTCCCGTTGCTGACGGCGTACAGTCGGACAAAATACTTATAACAAACCTGTACAACTACACTCAGCCATTTATCCGCTATGAGGTGACAGACAGGGTGGTCATGCACCATGAAAATTGCCCCTGCGGCAACGCATCGCCCTGGCTTACGCTGGAAGGCCGGACTGATGATGTCGTAAGCTTTTCGGAACGCGGAAAAGAAATCAGGATCGCACCTCTTGCCCTTTACGCAGCGCTGAAGGAAGTGCATGAGATCGTCCGATTCCAATTGGCCGTCCATAAAGGAAACCGGGCAGAACTGCGGCTTGTGCCGGCGCAAGGAATTGAGAAACAGAAGGCGTTTGAAAAAGCACGGGATGCGCTGAAGGCCTTGTTTTCGCTTCACGGCGTCACGGATGTGTCCGTCACTTTATCTGAAGAAGAACCGAAGCAGCATCCCGGCAGCGGAAAGTTCAAACACATACTAAACATTGCCGAATAGCAACAAAAAGTTATCATCAAGCCATATAAAAACAGGAAGGGTTATGCCCCTTCCCTATTTATGTATGGTATCTACGGCTGATTTCTCTTGAAAACTATATATCCATCGTCCCGAAAGTGTGCATACTTCTCCCGGCTTTTAGCGCCTTCCAATATTTCATCTCTTAATTTGGCCAACAGGGATATCTTGTATGTTCTCTCCTTACATGGCCATTCCAGTGTTATGCCGCACTTTTTCATCGTGCTTGTCACATTGGTACCCATCGCTTCAGGGGAATCGGTCAGCCAATATCCCTTATGCTCCTTAAGAAACATGTTTTGAATGCTTGTAGCAAATTCCCTGTGGTTTTTTCTTGCCCCTGCCTGCCAGTAAAGTACACACCTGCACTGGCGGTCACTCCAACCAGGATGAAGTGCTTTCATTTTGTCTATGTGCTCTTTGAAATCATAACATGTATAAACGGCAAATACAGGATACTCACGATCAAATATTTCGAAAAACAAGGGCATGTTCGGACTGCAGTCATCCTTTGTGCCATAGTTTGGACAGCCGTGTTTATGGCCTGGATATTTAACGGCACACCAGGACATAGGTGACCCGCAGCCGCTGCCGTGATAAAGCTCGCATGCAAAGCAGTCCTGCTGCCTGCCATCTACATAGCACCTTGGCGGAATCACAATTGGATCTACTTGAATGATTCCCCTATCAACAAGACGTATCACTGCTGTTCCCCGGTTATTTTAGTACTGCTGTTTCATGCAGCAGATTAAAGTCTTTGGGCAGGCTGGCCGGCACCCAGAATATAGCGTATTGTATGGTCTGGCCTGTGACAAGGCCATCTTTACTTAAGACATCGGCAATGATCTCGCTCTGCGGAATAATCTCCCGCACATGGTCACGCACCTTTTCAGCTGCGCTCTCGGAATAGCTGTCGATAGCCAGGAATTGCTTTTCTCCGTTCACCTCACGGCTGTCCACCAGGGCCACGATATGCCCCACCCTAAGGTTGCACAGCGACACGCCTTTCTTTTTCGAAATATGCTCCCACAGCGTGTCCAGGTCATTGCGCAGCCCATCCTCTTCATACGTAAAGCCCATACGGGCCGCTTCCCCATGGATCATCAATGCATGCAATAGTTCCGGGCGGTCTGTTCCGTCATCTCCCCTGCCCCCTTTTTGCCGTGCAAAGTCAGACAGCCTTTCCGGATCCAGGCGGATGCCGTGCATCCATTCCACGGCATGGCACAGGGAAAATAGCCCGCAGCCCGCGCTGGAGAGTGTTTCGTTGGGGGATGTGATATAGTCATAAGGATAGGTCCAGCCTTTGCTGCGCTGGTTCAAAAAGCGTAAAATACGGCCTTCATAAACGATTTCCATCTCGGTGCCCGTCTTTTGCAGCATGAGTAACTCTCCTTCAACAATTATGCAAACTGTGCGTCGTACAGCTTTCTGTAAAAGCCCTGCATGGCCATCAAGGTTTCGTGGGTACCCGTTTCCACGATATTGCCGTCCTTGACCACCAGTATAAGGTCGGCGTTTTGAATGGTGGAAAGCCTGTGGGCGATCACAAAGCAGGTTTTGTTCTGCATCAGGGCCCGCATGGCCTGCTGGATCTTTACTTCCGTTCGCGTATCCACGTTAGAAGTAGCCTCGTCCAGGATCAGCATGGGCGCTTCCATCAGCATGGCCCTGGCGATGGTCAGAAGCTGCTTCTGGCCCTTGGAGATATTCGCCCCGTCATCGGTAATCAGCGTATCGTACCCCTGCGGCAAACGCTTGATATAGGAGTGGATGCGCGCCGCCTTGGCCGCCGCCTCCACTTCTTCCCGGGTGGCATCCTTTTTGGCATAGGCGATGTTTTCAAATATCGAGCCGTGGAACAGCCATGTATCCTGCAGCACCATGGCATAGCTGCGCCGTAGGCTTGACCTTGTCACATCTTCCACCCCGCAGCCGTCAACCGTAATGCGGCCGTCCCCCACATCGTAAAAGCGCATCAAAAGGTTGATCAGCGTTGTTTTCCCCGCGCCGGTGGGACCGACGATGGCGATTAGGCTGCCGGGCTTGGCATGGAAGCTGCAGTGCTGCAAAATGAGCTTGTTTTCCTCATAGCCGAAGGAAACATCGTCCACCTTTACATCTCCCGATACCTGCGCAAGTTCTTTGGCACCTGATTTATCCGCCGCTTCCAACGGCTCATCCAGCAGGCGGAACACGCGTTCCGCAGCCGCAAGCGCCGATTGGAATTCCCCGATGATGTTGGCCATTTCATTGATAGGCCCGGAAAACTTGCGGGAATAAAGCACAAAGGAAGAAATGTTGCCAAGCGTCATGGTACCGTTCATATACAGGATGGCTCCAAACACGCTGATCAGCGAAAGAGACAGGTTATTAATGAAGTTCACCGAAGGCCCGGCGATGCTGCCATAGTAATCTGCCTTATAATACGCATCCACCGTCTCATCGTTTTTTAAACCCACGCGTTTGATGATATTCTCTTCCTGATGGTAGGCCTTCAGTGTTTTCTGGCCGGAAATAATCTCCTCCACCAAACCGTTCAGTTCTCCCAATTTCTTGGACCGGGCGCGGAACAGCGGCCTGGTATGGCTGACGATAAAGCGTGTCAGCAGCATCGAAAGCGGGATGGTAACCACAAATACCAGCACCATGACGGGAGACAGCGTGAGCATCATGATCAGGGAGCCGATCACTGTGAAAATGCTTGTAAATATTTGAACCAAGTCGTTGGATAGGGATGTGTTGATGGTGTCGATATCATAAGAGATGCGGCTGATGATGTCGCCGCTCTGGTGGGTGTCAAAATACCCTACCGGCATATCGGAAAGGCGCTCAAACACATCCTTGCGCATCTGGTAGATAACCTTGCGGCTGATGGCGATCATCAGAACCGACAAACCGTATCCCAAAGCGGCTGATATGGCATAGAACAGGATCATCTGAAATACCAGGGAGAGGATGCCTTGAAAATCCACCTTTCCCTTGCCGGGCTCTATCAGGTCGATGGCAAAGCCTGAAAGCCTGGGGCCGAGCAGCGCCAGATAGTTGCCGCCGATGGACAGCGCGATGGCCAGCATCAGATGCCATTTGTACTGATACAGATAATGCCCCAGGCGGCGGTAGACCGTCTTCTTACCCACGATCCGCACCCCCCATCTGGATGCGTTCGATTTCCCGGTATAATTCGCAGCTTTCCATTAGTTCCGCATGTGTGCCGTAGCCAACCATTTTTCCATCGTCCAATACCAGGATATGATCGCAGCGCATTACAGTGGATACGCGCTGAGCGATTAATATGGTGGTAGTGTGGCTGTAATGGGTGCGGATGTCGCTGCGCAAAGAAGCATCCGTCTTATAGTCCAAAGCGCTGGAGGAGTCATCCAGGATCAGTATTTCCGGGTCTCCGGCCAGCGCCCTGGCGATCAGCACACGCTGCTTTTGACCGCCGGACAGGTTTGCACCCTTGATGGCAAGCTCCGACCCATACCCTTCCCTTTCAGCAATGAAATCTGCCGCCTGGGCGTACTGGGCTGCCTTTTCCAGCGATTCCCTGCCAATATCACGGCCCAGGCGGATGTTTTCGGCAATGGTATCCTCAAACAACACGTCGTTCTGAAACACCACGCCAAATTTTTCCCGAAGAATACCCGGGTCAAACTCCTTTATATTCCGCCCGCCTATACGTATTTCACCATTGTTCACATCATAAAACCTTAATAGAAGCTGGGCAATAGTGGATTTGCCCGCGCCGGTTGGGCCAATAATGCCCAGTGTTTCCCCTCTCTTGATGGCAAAATGGATATCCGTCAGGTTGTCTTCCTTTTTGTTGTACGAAAAGGATACATGATCGAATACAACATGATCGTCCCCCGCGGCGACCTGTGTCTTAAGCTGCGCACTCATTTCCTCGGGCGCGGAAAGCACTTCCCCGATGCGGTTGGCTGAAGCGCTTGCCTTGCTGTACATAGTGAAAATACGTGTGATCGTCATCATTGCATTCAATATGATGGTAAAGTAGGATGTAAAAGCTACGATTTCGCCTACTTCCCCCAGGCCGCTGTTAACGCGCATAGCGCCTACCAGAACCACCAGGGTGAGGCCAACATTTAGAAGCATGTTCATGGCCGGGCTGATGCTTGCCATTGTCATGCTGGCCTTTTTTTCCGCCTGGATCACCTGCTTGTTGACGCCGTCAAAATGGAGCTTTTCGTCCTCGGTTTTGGAAAGCGCCTTTATCACACGGATGCCGGCAGCGTTTTCACG
>JAEZJP010000231.1 GCA_023415715.1 Bacillota bacterium | reverse complement strand
GGCATATACTACCCATAATCCACGGGATGACAAGGAACATGCCCCCGCAATTCACCGCAAAGAGAGCAGGCGCCAAGGCTGAAAGCGCCTACCGGCAGACGCGGCGGGATACCATCCTTCGACCGGGGCGCGGGGCGCGCGATACAGCGCCGCACGAGAGGTTTTGCAAGCAGGGTGGAACCGCGGATTATCATCCGTCCCGGCATCGGGGCGGATTTTTTTATGTCCACGGCCTTGCGAGCCAATCATACAAGGAGGAAGCGGTTATGTTCATCACCTTGCAGGGAAACATCAGGGAGTTTGACAAGGGTGTCACCGCCCTGGACATCGCGGGGCAAATCAGCCAGGAACTGAAAAAGAGCGCGCTGTGCGCCCGTGTGAACGGCGAAAAAATCATCGAATTGTGGCGGCCTATCCAGGAGGATTGCAGCCTGGAAATATTGACCTTTGAAGACGAAGCCGGGAAGCGTACGCTGCGCCACACCGCCTCCCACGTTTTGGCCCAGGCGGTAAAAACGCTGTTTCCCAAGGCCAAGCTGGCCATAGGCCCTGCAATCGACAGCGGCTTCTATTATGACTTTGATGTGGACGAAGCCTTTTCGCCGGAAGATCTGCAGCACATTGAAAAGGAAATGGCCAAAATCATCAAGAAAAACGACCGGCTGGAGCGGTTTGAACTGCCCATGGCAGAAGCCATAGCGCTCATGGAAAGCCGGGGCGAGCCTTACAAGGTGGAACTGATCAGCGATCTTCCCGAAGACGCTGTGATCTCCTTCTACCGCCAGGGCGATTTTACAGACCTGTGCGCCGGCCCGCACCTTCCCTCCACAGGCAAGGTGAAGGCCGTCAAACTGACCCAGGTGGCGGGTGCGTACTGGCGCGGCAGCGAAAAGAACAAAATGCTCCAGCGCATTTACGGCACGGCCTTTGACTCCAAGGAAGCGCTGGACGAATACCTTGCCCAGCTGGAGGAAGCCCGCAAGCGCGACCATAACAAGCTTGGCCGCGAGCTGGAATACTTCACCACCGTGGATTATATCGGCCAGGGCCTGCCCATCCTGATGCCCAAGGGCACAAGGGTCATACAGCTTCTGCAGCGCTTTGTGGAGGACGAGGAGCAGCGCCGCGGCTACCTGCTTACCAAAACGCCGCTGATGGCCAAGCGTGACCTTTATAAAATTTCCGGCCACTGGGATCACTACAGGGAAGGCATGTTCATCATGGGCGACCCGGAAGCCGAAGGCGAAGTCTTCGCGCTGCGGCCCATGACCTGCCCCTTCCAGTTCCAGGTGTTTTTGAACAAGACCCGCTCCTACCGCGACTTGCCCATGCGCCTGGCCGAAACAAGCACGCTGTTTAGAAACGAGGCCTCCGGCGAAATGCACGGCCTGATCAGGGTCCGGCAGTTCACCATTTCCGAAGGCCACCTGGCCTGCGCCCCCGAGCAGGTGGAGGATGAATTCCGCGGCTGCCTGGACCTGGCCAAGTTCATGCTGAAGACGCTGGGCCTGGATGAGGATGTAAGCTACCGCTTCAGCAAGTGGGACCCCAACAACAAGGAAAAGTATATTGGTGATCCCAAGTCCTGGGAGAATACGCAGGCCTTCATGCGCCGCATCCTGGACCATATGGAGATCCCTTACGTGGAAGCGGAAGGCGAAGCCGCCTTCTACGGCCCCAAGCTGGATATTCAGATCAAGAACGTCTGGGGCAAGGAAGACACCATGATCACCATTCAGGTGGACTTCCAGCTGGCCGAGCGCTTCGGCATGGAGTATACCGACAGGGACGGCGTCAAAAAACACCCCATCGTCATCCACCGTACCTCCATTGGCTGCTACGAGAGGACACTGGCACTGCTGATCGAAAAGTACGCCGGGGCCATGCCCCTTTGGCTCAGCCCCACCCAGGTGAAGGTTATGACCATCACCGAACGGGCGGATAACTGGGCCGACGAGATCGCACAAAAGCTTTCCCAGGCAGGCCTTAGGGTGGAAACCGACAAGCGCAACGAAAAGATCGGCTTCAAGGTGCGGGAAGCACAGATGGAGAAAACCCCCTATATGCTGGTACTTGGCGACCAGGAGGTAGAGACAAGAACCGCTACCGTCCGCGACCGCAAGGGTGCCAACCTGGGCGCCATGAGCGTGGAGGAAATACTGCAAAAGCTGCTGCTGGATGTGGCCACGAAGAAGATCGATGTGTGACCCAGTTTCCTGCCATGCAAATTTCTCAGCTTCACACAAATCAAAGGGGAAGGGCTTCATAACCCTTCCCCTACTCTTTTGAAAAAATGCTTTTCCTGTCAAGGTTCAAAACCTTGGAGCTTATCTGTATCAGCAATTCCTCAGCAGCTGAAAGCGTGGCCGCGCCGCACAATATCCATATGGGTACCGAAGGCGCAAGAACCGGGATCAAAAACGGAAACAGAAAGATCAAAAAGCCTGTAAGCTTGTTTGAGTAAGTGTGCAGCGAGGCAAAGGTCTTGTACTTCAGGAAGGACACTACCGCAGCGGCAATGCGGACGGCTGCGATCGTCAGTATCCAAACAATTGTGCCTTGCGGAAGATGGATAACCGGATACAGCGCAATAACCATCGCGGTAATCAGCACAAAATCAGCCAGCGAATCCAGCCTGGCACCCAGCTTGCTCTGAGTGTGCGTTTTCCGGGCCACAAATCCATCCAAAGCATCGGTGGCGCCACACACCGCGTACACTGCCAGGAAAGCCGCTTGCATAGGCGCAAGAAGCGGCAATAATAATGAAAGAAAGATCCTTGAAACGGTGAGCGCATTGGCAATCCAACCTGACCTTTTCATTTTCACTCTTCCTTCCAATTGCACTTTTTCCGGATGAAAAAATGCACTCCTGCTTTAACCGTATATCTCGGCGCGGTTCCTGTCCTGATGCTTTGCCTGATACAGCGCGGAATCCGCCTGTGTCAATACTTCGCTCAAATAGCTGTCCGACTTCTCATCACCGGCAATGCCGATGCTCACGGTGTAACCAACCAGGCTGCCCTCTTCCATCAACCTGGTTTCATCCACATTCTTTAGGATACGCTCTGCAATTTTTGCAGCATCCGTCTTGTGCAGATTGGGCAGCAACACCGCGAATTCATCGCCGCCGATGCGGCCAATCACATCCTCATCCCTTAGGGAACTACGCAATAGCATCGCAAAGTGCTTAAGCACCTTATCACCCATGGCATGGCCAAAGGTATCATTGATGGCTTTGAAGTGATCCAGATCCAGCATGAACAGGGACAGAGATTGCTTTTTTTCAAACAAAACAGCGCGCATAAGGCTGTAAGCCTGTTCGAAACCGCTTCTGTTCAAAACCCCTGTCAGCGGGTCCATATCCGCCTGCTCCTTTAGCTGCAGCTCATACAGCCTTTGCCCCGTGATGTTGTTGATAATCATTACCGCTCCGTCATGGTGGCTGCCCAAGGGATAAAAATCCAAAGACAGAAACACATCACCCGTTTTCAGGCAAAGTGCGATTTCCCTTCTTTGTTCCCCGCAATTCTTTGCTGCATTGCACATGTCCGGATCGCTGAATATGTCCTGAAGCCTTGATCCGACCGGCGCACCCTCGAACCCGAAGTATTCCCGAACGGCATGGAGCGCGGCGGAATTGGCCTCCAGCACGACGCCATCCTTGTCCACAACAAGAATGCCTTGGCTGATGACCTCAAACACCTTGTCCCTGGCGATTGGCGACAGCCTGAAAAAGCTGAAGCGGAAAAGGGACCGGAAGAGAATAATGGCACTTGGGATGTACAGCACAGAAATGTGAATATAGATGCCCATGCTTTCCAGGAGTGCCGTTTTTGCAAATGCAGCAAGAAAGGTGAAAAGAAAGCTTCCCACAATCCAGTAAACCTGCTTGCGAAACCCAGGCGCCAACTTTCTGGCAAAATTCACAAGGATCATTATGGCAAATAGCGGCAAAGAAAAATTGTACGCCACAAGCAGCATACCCGTCATGGTGGATTTTACCACAAGGGACTGGCCAAATATAACGCTGTCCCGAAGAATAACTTCCGCGCGCATGATATGGTGCATCGGATTGGTCCAGATCAAAAGCACAGTAAGCGACGATAGCACGGTGGCTGCCCGTACATAAGGTTTTAACTTGCGGCTCATGGTATAAGCTGCGGTAAAGCGCACCGTATAAAGGGGCAGGCCGAATACCCCAAACTGCTGCACATCCCGCCAGAACAGCTTTTGCGATAGATCCACCGCCTGTATTTCGAAAAATGATCCGGCCGTCCATACGATGGCGAACATGCCCAGCAGGCAAACCTCCGCAGCGCCCGGAGTCTTTCTATGCGCAACAGCATAAGCAGACATACACCCAAGAAATAGCGCGGAAAACACCAACAAAAACTCCTGGGCAAACTGCATACTTTCTTTCTCCTTGCCGGCTGCAGCTGTGGAAGCGCTCATCGTGCCGTGTCATATTCTCCACATTTTTGTATACTTTGTCAATTGATTCTGCAACCGCCAAACATCTTTCCGTCCTCTTGTTTTCATGGGCGGGCCGTGTTACAGTATGGAAATGCCATTTCACAAAAGGAGCCATATACACATGCACCGCCTGTACTTTCTCCGAAGCCGGCCACAGCGCCCGCTTAAGGAGCGAAACTATGTCCTTCGCCTTTCCTTCCCTGCCATATTCGAAAACCTGACGGCTACCATGATGCAGATCACCAACATGATCATGGTTGGTGGCCTTGGCGCATCGGCCACTGCAACGGTAGCGGTGAATTCCGCGCCTACCTGGGTCATAAACAGCCTGGTGATGGCCGTGGGTGTAGGCAGCACGGCTTTGGTCGCCAGATCCACCGGCGCCAAACAGCCATCGGGGGCGGAGGCGGCCTGCGTGCAGACGTTTCTTCTGGGTCTTTTCACAGGAGCGGTGCTAAGCGTACTTACCTATTTTCTGGCGCCCATGATCCCCATATGGATGCATGCCGATCCCTCTCTTTACAGCGAGGCAACGGTTTACATGCGCATCCTGTCCTTTGGGTTCCTGCCCTATTATACCGGGGTCGTGCTGGCTTCCGCACTGCGCGGCGCGGGCGATATGGCTACGCCTATGAAGGTAAGCGCCACCGTAAGCCTCTTGAATATCCTGGCGGGTTTCTTTTTGATCTACCCTTCCCGGCATATTTCCTTCCTATCATTATCTATTCCCGTATGGGGTGCGGGCCTTGGCGTAAGGGGCGCAGCCATCGCCACCTCAGTGACAACAGGGCTCTCCGGCATATGGCTTGTCTATGCGGTACTGCGTAAGAAAAGCTGCCTGAAGCTGCGCCGCAACAAACTTCACCCCGATTTTCCCCTCATCCTTAAGCTTCTTACAGTAGGCACTCCCGCCGCGCTGGAACGGCTCTCCATCTCCCTGGGCCAGGTGATTTTTATCGGCATGGTGGCCGCCCTGGGCACAGCGCAGCTGGCGGCGCACCATCTGGTGGTGACCATCGAATCGCTGTCCTACATGCCCGGTTATGGCTTTGCCGCCGCGGCCTCCACGCTTGTGGGCCAGTCTCTGGGCGCGGAGGAGCCGCTCAGTGCAAGGCTGCGTGGGGCCTTAAGCATCCGTCTTTGCGTGCTTACGATGTCTTTGATCGGTGTCGCGCTGTTTCTTCTGGCCTCCTGGTGGATGACTATTTTCACCCCGGATATGGAAGTGCGCCAGATAGGAGCATCGCTTCTTCGCATCTGCTCTCTGGAGCAGCCCGCCACGGCGCTGTATCTCGTTTCCTCCGGCGCGCTGCGTGGCGCCGGCGAAACACGGGTGCCCTTCCTCATCGCTTTTGGCAGCATGGGTTTAAGGCTGGTACTTGCGTACATATTCATCATGCATCTGAACATGGGCACCCAGGGTGCCTGGTGGGCCATGGTCATCGACCTGTGGGTGCGCGGGTTATTGACCTATGCTTGTTTCCGCAAAGGCCGCTGGATCGAAGCGCGGATTTGAATCCGCCACGCAATATTCCTTCATTTACCTTCACAATCACATACAATTTCCTTGTATATGGCTCCTAAATTATTGCAAAACAGAATTTATATGCTATACTTTATACAGGTTTGTAAAAAATCTTTGTAGGAGGTACAGGTTCGTATGAAAACGGGATCCATTCACAAGCTGCTTGCGCTGGCGCTTGCCATGATGATGATCGTGGCCGGCATGGGCGTCGCGGCTGCCCAATCCAGCACGGAAACGCCGCTGGTGGTAGGCTACGACCAGTTCAGCCAAAAGTTCAGCCCTTTCTTTGCCGACACCGGCTATGACCAGGACGTTACCAAAATGACCCATGAGGCAGGCCTTATGACCACCGACCGCATGGGCGGCATCATTTACAATGCCATCGAAGGGGAAACCGTTCCCTACAACGGCAAGGACTACACCTACAAGGGCATGGCGGATGTCAGCGTAAAGTACGACGAAGCTACTGACATCACCACCTATACCGCCAAACTCCGCGATGATATCAAGTTCAGCGATGGCGTTCCAATGACCGCCGACGACCTGATCTTCTCCTACTATGTGTACCTGGATCCCTCCTACGTGGGCTCCACCACACTGAATTCCTACAGCATCATTGGTCTGAAAGCCTATCAGACCCAGATTGCCAGCGATGTCTATACCAAGTACAGCGATATCGCCAAGGCTATCCTGGCTGCCGGCGACCAGCATGTTTGGTCCTCCGCCGATTCCTGGACCGAGGAACAGCAGAAGGCTTACTGGGATCTGACCAAGACCGCCTGGGTGGAAGACGTACAGGCGATCGTTGACACCGTTATGGACCAGTATGCCAAAGATTATGCCAAGGACACCATCGGCTACACCGCCGAGGAAGTGGCCGCCAACGATGGCCTCAAGATAGCGCTGGGCATGGCGCTGTGGGGCTACGGCACAGTCGGGCAGAAGGAAGACAAATCGCTCGATGGTATCCTGACCAGCAAGAGCGGCGTCAAATTTGACATCGCCAATGGCCAGTATCCCACTTTGGAAGACTATTACAAAGAAGTTTATGCCGCCTATGCCGGTGACCCGGCGAAGTACTGGGAAGTTGAAAAGGCTGATGAAACCTCCGTTGTGTCCGTTGCCGACACCAATTTCATCACCCAGGAAAGCGCCAATGAGCCCAACGCGGCTGCCGGCGTTCCCAACATCGAAGGCATCAAGAAGCTGGATGACTACACCGTGGAAGTCAAGGTCCAGGGTTACGAGGCTCCCGCCGTATACAGCATCCTGGGCCTCCAGGTATCGCCCCTGCATTACTACGGCGATCCTGCCCAGTATGACTATGCGAACAACAAGTTCGGCTTCCCCCGTGGCGATCTGTCCATCGTATCGGCCAAGACGACCCAACCCATGGGCGCCGGCCCCTACAAGTTCGTCAAGTACGAGAACCGCATCGTATATTTCGAAGCCAACGAATACTACTACAAGGGCGCTCCGAAAACCAAGTTCCTCCAGTTCAAAGAAACCCCCACCGCCGAGGTTGCCGCGGGCGTTTCCACCGGCACCATTGACATGGGCGAACTTTCCGGTTCCAAGACCAACTTTGAAGCCGTGGCCGGCTACAACAGCAACAAGGAAATCACCGGCGACGTCATCACCACCACCAAAGTTGACAATCTTGGCTACGGCTACATCGGCATGAACGCCGACACCATGAATGTGGGCGGCGAACCTGCCTCCGATGCTTCCAAGGACCTGCGCAAGGCATTTGCCACGGTGCTGGCCGTATACCGCGATGTGGCTTATGACAGCTACTACGGTGAGGCTGCATCCGTTATCAACTACCCCATCTCCAACACCTCCTGGGCCGCTCCCCAGCCCACCGACGAAGGCTACAAGGTTGCTTTCTCCGTGGACGTGGAAGGCAAGGATATCTATACCTCCGACATGACCCCCGAACAGAAGTACGCAGCAGCTATCGAAGCCGCCAAGGGATTCCTGAAGGCTGCCGGCTATACCTTTGACGATGCTACAGGCAAGTTCACCGCCGCTCCCGAAGGCGCCAGCCTGAGCTATGAAGTACTTATTCCCGGCGGCGGCAACGGCGAGCATCCCTCCTTCGCTGTGCTTACCGATGCCAAGAATGCCCTTGAAACCATCGGCATCACCCTGAAGATCAATGACCCGGCCGATGCTAACGTCATGTGGGACTCGTTGGATGCCGGCACTCAGAATATGTGGTGCGCCGCTTGGGGCGCCACCATCGATCCTGACATGTACCAGGTCTACCACAGCTCCAACATCGTAGGCAAGGGCGGCTCCGACTCCAACCATTACCACATTGCCGATGCCGATCTGGATGCCGCGATCATCGATGCCCGCAAGAGCGACGACCAGGCATACCGCAAGGCCGTTTACAAGACCGCTCTGGACATCCTTGTTGACTGGGCCGTAGAAGTTCCCGCTTATCAGCGCCAGAACTGCACCGTATTCAGCAGCCAGCGCATCAACATGGATACCGTGACCCCCGA
>JAEZJP010000227.1 GCA_023415715.1 Bacillota bacterium | reverse complement strand
CCTCATCAGTCGACTACGTCGACAGCTTCCCCTCCAGGGGAAGCCTTATCGAGTTAGTAACAATCCCAATTGAAGGTAAATATTACTTAATAAAAGTTTTCTGGGATGGGCGCGGGAAGGGCTTCTTTTTCAAAAGAAGCCCTTCCCGCAATCATTTCCCGTATACTTTACTGGCTGAAATCCATTCTGTCGAAATCTTCCTGGGAGATGAGCACCTTGCGCGGTTTGGCGCCGGCGGCCTGGCTGATGATGCCGCGCTTTGTCATTTCGTCGATCAAACGGCCCGCCCTGGCGTAGCCGATGCGCATTTTCCTTTGGAGCATGGAAATGGACGTCTGCCCTTCCTGTATGGCCATTTCTATTGCCTGGGACAAAAGCTCATCCAGCGAATCGCCGTCTTCACCCGTGGCTTCCGCAGCATCGGGCGCCAGACTGGAGGGGGATGAGGTCTGATCCAGCAGCTCCTGCACATTGGGGTCGTAATCCGGGGTGGAATGGCCGCGTATGAAATCGGTGACCTTGTTCACCTCGTCGTCCGACACAAAGGAGCCCTGCACGCGCAGCGGGGCCAGCGCCCCGGCGGGAGCATAGAGCATGTCCCCCTTGCCCAGCAGCTTTTCAGCGCCGGCCCGCTCCATGATGGTGCGGGCGTCAATGCTGGAAGCCACGGCAAAGGCGATACGGGAAGGCAGGTTATTCTTGATCAGGCCCGTGATAACGTCCACCGACGGGCGCTGGGTGGCCACCACCAGGTGGATGCCGGCGGCCCGGGCCAGCTGCGCGATACGGCAGATGGATTCTTCCACTTCCCGCTTGCTGGCCATCATGAGGTCGGCCAACTCATCAATGATCACAACGATGCGGGGCATGGCTTCCTCGCCCTCCATGAGGGCTGCGTTGTAGCCGGTGATGCCGCGCACGTTGCGCTCCTTAAATTTTTGATAGCGCTCCATCATTTCCTGGACAGCCCAGGTTAGCGCCCCGGCAGCCTTGTGCGGGTCGCTGACAACGGGCGTCAGAAGATGTGGTATTCCATTGTAGCACTGCAGTTCCACCACCTTGGGGTCAATCAGCAGCATGCGCACCTGCTTGGGGGAAGTGCGGAACAAAAGGCTGCAAATGATGCTGTTGATGCATACCGATTTGCCGCTGCCTGTAGCGCCGGCGATCAAAAGATGCGGCATCTTGCCAAGGTCACAGATAATGGGCGAGCCGGCGATATCCTTGCCCAGCGCCACGGACAGGGGCGAATCGGCCCTGTTCATTTCTTCGCTTTCCAGCACTTCCCGTAATGTCACGCTGATGATCTCCCGGTTGGGCACCTCTACCCCCACCAGCGCCTTGTTGGGGATGGGTGCCTCAATGCGCACGCCGCCAGCCGCCAGGTTCATGGCGATGGTATCGGTAAGGCCGGTGATGCGCTTGACGTTGATACCAGAAGCAAGCTCCAGCTCAAACCTGGTAACGGTAGGCCCATGGGTGACCTGTTTGACCTGGGCGCTGATACCGAAGCTTTGCAGCGTTTCTTCCAAAATGGCGGCCCGCTGCTCATCCTCCTGCCGGGTGTCGATCTGCGAACGCTTCGGCATTTTCAGCATATCCAGGGTAGGGTACGCGTAGGGCGGCGGAAGCTGCATCTGTATCTGCTGGGTCTTCTTCGCCTTTTGGGGCGGCAATTTGAGATCGGGCTCATCCATACGCTGTCCGCTCATATGGGGCTCGGCCGGCACTTTGGGAGCTGTCACTTGCGGAAAGTCAGGCTGTGGCGCAGGCGTGGCCGCTTTTTGCGCAGGGAAGCGAATGGGCTTTAATATGCTACGGCGGCTGTCCAGCTGCTGGGCGGTATCCGGGTCCTCCTCCCAGGGAAGATCGTCCTCCCTGTTTGGCGGCATGTAAGGCGATTGTTCCGGCGCTTTATATCCCTTGGCCTTTTTCATGGCTCCGGCCACATCCATGGGCGCGCTGCCGTCCGCCGGCGCAATGGTTTCATCATACAATTCAGGCCCGCGCCAAATTGGGCTGTGGGCAGGCGCCGGCTGCATTTGACCATCCCTCTGACGCCGCTGGTAAGCGGGGGCGGGGACGGGCACATTTTGCGCTCTAGAGGCTGCCTGCCGCTGCGTCTCCTGCCGTCGCCAGGCTTCTTCTTCCGTCTGGCGGCGCATGGCCTCCTGATCCCTTACCTCTCTGCGCTGCTGCGAACGCTCCCTTAGGTTATAAGCTATAGTCTTCACATCCAGCTTGGACAGGAGGATCAACAGACCCAGGATGCCAATGCCAAGCACAGCAACGCCGCCCACGATGCCAAGGCCCATATACAGCGGCCAGGCCAAAAGCATGCCGAGCAGGCCGCCGCTCTCGCCCCTCAGGCTGCACATCAAAAACGCCTGTTTCAAATAATCAAGATAATTGTCTGGGTTGATCACGCTGTTTTCCGTATTGGCAACCTTGATGTAGTCCATCAGGGACATATCAATATACGGACCCCGTGTGTCCGGATGGTGGGAAACAAGCACAATCAGCGCCAGCAGGCACAAATAGACCGTGAAGGAAAGCAGTATCGCCCGCACCTTCATTTTTTTCCTGGCGGAAAAGGCCACCAGTATTCCGGCCCAGGCCACGAACAGGGGCAGCAGCAAACACAGCCCCCCCGCAAGCCCCTGTACCACAGGACGGACGAGCTTGAATACCTCGCCCTCCATTTCAGTGACCAGCGAAACAAAGGCCAAAGAACCAACGGCGATCAGCACAATGCCTATTATGGTACGCAAAAGCAAGGCCTCGGACGAATAGACCTGGGCTTTCTTTTTGGCCGCCGCTCCCTTTTGCTTTTGCATTTTTTCCTCCGGAGACTTTTTTCACTATACCATTGAAAAAAATTAATGCTTTGATACCACGAGAGATTTTCGGTTAAGTAACAAGGAGACGGAGCGACGCGTAGCAGCGCTACCTACGTGGAGCGGAAGTCGACGAAGTAATGCACGAAAAGATCCGTGGCATCGGAGCGTTAAGATTTTGAAATGGTATTATCTCAGCAGTTGTACGCTTTCCAATACGCCTTCCCCGTTGGCGTGCAGGCGCAGCTTATTTTCACCAAAGATATAATAGTCGCTGGTGCCGGCTGACAGGCGGTAATCCTCCGCCGTGGTTTCGTCCACTGCGGCGCTGCTTGAGGGCTGGCCGAGGGCTGCGCGCCACTCATCGATGGTGGTGATCCCAGTCTGTATTCCGTACAGGTTGATCCTGTCGGCCCGAAGCCCCAGCACCTGGTTTTGATCATAACTTTCGGTCAGCGCGTCGGTCAACAGCCACACGCCGCGAAGCTCCGGCGCTTCTGTTTCAAAGAACCGTCCGCCGGGATAATAATCAGGTTCCACCAGCAAGCGGTATTCTTGGAGCCTCTGAATCAGGCTGTCACCGATTGCGGCGCCAATTCCGGGCAGTTTTCCGGCCGTTGCGTCCTGCGCAACGCGGGCTGCCGTATCCGATGTAATGCTCAGGAATTCGCCCGCGCCAAGGGTAGAAAGTATGCTGCCTTCAGATACGTTCAAGTAGTCTTTCAATTCATAGTAGTCAAAACTGCAGCCCCCGCTGTAGCCGGACAGCAAGGAAAACTGATCCTGGGGATAGTAGAAGGTGATCCCATAAGGTGTTAAGAAGAAATTATCCCGCGGGATAGGTGTCAGCGTATCATTCTCCAGATAGCCGGAAAGCTGGGGCTGAACCTCTTCCTCCATTTTTTGCTCCATGAGGGAGAACGCGCCCTCCACATCGGTAAACAGGTCGGACACGGTGACCGGCTTGCCGGCTGCAAGGCCGTAGTTTACGGTGGAGTACGTTTGACCCATCCTTCCGCCCGGCATTTCTCCATAGGCGGAAACGGATACCGACAGAATATTGTTTGCAAGCGTATCCTTGTAATTCACCTGAAGGCCCCAGCCGCCTTCCTCCAGCCGGTTCAGGGTATTCAGGCGTGTTTCAATCTGGGCGGTATCATAAATCGCCTTGTTAACCGCGTCCTGTATAGACGCATCCGGGAACCCGTTAAGAACGGGATAAGTTACGCTGCCATAATCGTTTTGCGCCGCAACGGGCGTTATCTGCGCTTGATTTTGAGCGGTTTGTTCGGCCAGCGCCTGCACGTTCAAAGCCATCAGAACAGCCAGCAGAACCATCATGCCACGGTATATACGTTTCATGATCACACCTCCTTTATAGATTCTTATTTTACAACATTTGGCCCTCCTGTGCAAGTTTTGTGGCAGTACGGGAATGTTGCCACTTGCTCCCAAATATAGTACAATGATCATACATTGTAAAATAATAATGTAATCACATTCTTTGATATCAAAGGAGCGATGTACTTTGTATACATTTCATTATCAGGTGACTGAGGATGATCATTTTGAGTACAGACTATGTCATAATTATACCGCACCTGCATACCGGAAGAAGATCATGATGAACAAATACCTTTCCCCTGCACTATTTATGGTCTGGGCCATAATACTGGGGTTTATCTTTGGCCACTCTCTTTCCGTCTACATATTCTCCTGCGCCATATCTATCGTATGGATTGTTTCCTTCAGGAAACGCGTTGAACGGAACATACGTAAATCACTAAAATT
>JAEZJP010000210.1 GCA_023415715.1 Bacillota bacterium | reverse complement strand
ACGCCGTCTTCCGCCAGCTTGTTCAGCGCTTTTTTGCTGGTGATACGGCTTACAAAGTACTTCTTGGCCACCTCGATTTCGGTAGGCAGCTGTTTGCCGTCCTTATACGTGCCGTTTGCGATATCCGACATCAGCCCGTCATAAATCTGCTGATAGAGCGTTTCGCCGTTCTTCATCTGATCCTCCCGTGCGTATGGGTCCTGCGCTCTTAAGTCGACTGAGTTTTGGTTGTTTACGTCATATTCGATGAGCTAATTGTATCGATATCGACAACCAGTGTCAACATACTTAATATATCAATTCAAATAAATATATTCAATATATCATTTTGGACAAGAAATAGGCCGGTTGTAAGACGGATATAGGAAAGCAGCCTGAAAAACGAAGGCGGACGGAACATATAAAAAACATGCTGAACAAATTGCGACTCCCTTTACACCTGCCTTATGATGCCTTATAATGTAGCGAAATTGCAGGGAGGGAAAAGTATGCAGGACCATAAAAAACCGTCCCTTGGTTCGAGGCTTCTCAAGCGCTACGGACTGGACGCATTAAGCGCCATGGCGCTGGGACTGTTTTCGACACTGATCATAGGAACGATCCTGGATCAGCTTGGTGTCTTTATACCCGGGCTTTCTTTATTAAGCGAGCTTGCCGCTGTAGCAAAGTCCGGTCCCGTGGTTGGCGCCGCCATTGGCGTGTCGGTAGCCTGGGGCATGAAGGTAAAGCCGCTGGCGATCTTTACCTCCGCTGCGTCGGGTGCCATCGGCTATGGCCTCAGCGGGCCATTGGGCTGTTTCCTGGCTGCCGTCATCGGTGCGGAGGCGGGAAACTTCATAGCGGGCAAAACAAAGCTGGACATCATCCTTGTGCCGTCTGCTACGATCCTGGCGGGCGGATTGGCGGCTTATGCCGTAAGCCCGGGAGTTAACTGGCTGATGACAATTTTGCGGAATTTTATTGATACCGCTACGCTGTTGCAGCCCATTCCCATGGGGATTATCGTTTCCGTTGTGGTCGGGCTGGTTCTGACGGCGCCGATTTCCTCAGCCGCGCTGTGCGCTATGATCTTTACCGTGCCGGGGGGCGGCGAACTGGGCCTGGGTCTGCAACTGGCCGCCGGCGCGGCAACTGTCGGCTGCTGCGCGCAGATGGTGGGTTTTGCGGTGTCCAGCTACCGGGAGAACGGTGTGGGAGGTCTTGTGGCCCAGGGCATAGGCACATCCATGCTGCAGGTACCCAATATTCTTTTGCATCCCCTCATCCTGGTGCCGCCCACGCTGGCCTCGGCCATATTGGGACCGCTGGCCACCACGGTATTTGATATGCGCAACAGCGGGGTGTTCGCCGGCATGGGCACTTCCGGCCTGGTAGGACAGATCGGCACCTGGCGGGCCATGGCCTCGCTTGCGGGGCCTGGAACCGTCCTCATAAAAATTCTCGCGCTGCACATTGTTCTGCCGGCCATACTGTCCATACTCATCAGCGAGGCCATGCGCAAGCTGGGCTGGATCAAGCAGGGGGATATGAAGCTGGAACTATAAAGGAACTGTTATTCTTTTATCATTGCAATATTCTTAAGAAAAGCTTGGCAGCGGGAATTTTTCCTACGCCAGGCTTTTTTAGCGGAACCATTTTCCCCTTAAAGAAACGGCATTTTAAGAAAGCTTGCCGATTAAATGAAAAAGTACAATATTTGGGCGATATATAAGTTGCAAAACCATTTTGCTTATTTTGTTTTAAGTGACAATCAGGAAACGGCGTGCTATACTATTGTCAGAATTTTACCTTTTTCGCAATTTTCCGACTTTACATGCTATAGTTCACATGACAGGAAAACTGCCTCAAGGGGCTGACGGTCCTTACTTCATACATCTTTAATGACCTTCTTAAGGCGGTGGACAGATGGATATCGGATTCTTCCGGGACCTGCTGGTAAACGCGACGGTCGTTTTGACGGCAAGCATCCTGCTTACCTTTGTGTATGGTGCTTACCAAAAAAGGAAGGCCGCGGTACGGATCATTATCGGGCTTATTGCCGGCGCCATCGGAATTCTTGTTTTGATGACCACCGTGCGTTTGGATTCCGGTATTGTGTTCGACACAAGGTCCATCCTGGTAAGTACCATGGGTATGTTCTTCGGCTGGGTACCTACCCTGATCGCCGCCGCAACCATCATTGCCGCCCGTATTGTCATGGGCGGAGACGGGGTGGTTATGGGCGTTTTGGTAACGGCCGTTTCAGCTGCGTCTGGGCTTTTGTGGCGTGAAATAAGGCTCAAAAGCAAACGCTTGAAGAACCGTTTCACCGGCTTTGAGTTTTACCTGGTGGGTGTAATTACCCATGTGCTGATGCTCCTGTGTGCGCTGGTGCTGAATACAGACAGCATTCTGCCCGTTTTAAAGACGATCAGCATCCCTGTGCTCTTGATCTACCCCTTCTTTTCACTGCTTATTTGTATGGTCATCTGGTCCCGGTTAAGGCAGATCCAGGCAGACGATGACCTGACACAAAGTGAAATCAGGTTTAGGACGCTGTATGAGCAGTCGCCCATGGGCATTGCTTTTGAAGACGATCATGGCGTTATGCACAGCAACAGCATGGCTGAATCGATCCTTGGCATACCCATGGAACAAATCGCGCCTGCCGACTGGCCCAGATTCTTTCATCCCGAAGAACTCAAAGAAGATTTCGAGGCCTATGACGCGTATGTGAAGGACAAGACTGGATTGTTTGAAATGGAGCGGCAGTATACGCGTCCGGACGGAAACAATGTCTGGATCCATTTGACATTAGCCCAGCTTCACGTGGAGGATGCATCCGCCCATAGCCACATGTGGCTTTTGCAGGATATTACCGAGCGCAAGCAAAAGGAAGCGGAAGTTGTTTACCTCACTTACCATGACGTGCTGACAGGCATGTACAACCGCACATATATGGAAAAGGAACGGCAACGGCTGAATACTGCTGAGTACTTGCCGCTGTCGGTGATCCTGGGCGATGTGAACGGCCTGAAGCTTGTGAACGACGCCTTCGGCCACGACGAGGGCGACTACCTTTTAACGGAAGTATCTCAGATTCTCAGCAACTGCTTAAGGGAGCAGGATGTGATCGCCAGGATCGGCGGTGACGAGTTCCTGGTATTGCTGCCAAAAACAGATAGCGAAACAGTGGCTCAGATAGTAAGCAAGATCAACAAAGCCTGCGCATCTCATACCCCCCGCCCCGGCAAAGAATTGTTTGACGTCAGCATTTCCCTGGGTTATGCCACCAAAGAAAATATGGAGGAACTGCTGGATACCGTCATCAAGGGAGCAGAAAGGTTCATGTACAGGCGCAAGCTCATCGCCCACAAGCATATGTACGGCTCCATTCTCACTTCCATCAAGGAAACGCTGTATGAAAAAAGCGATGAAACCAGAGAGCACGGGGAACGGATGGCCATCCTGGCCAAATCTTTGGCGCATGTGCTGGACCTGAACAAAGAGGATACCGACGCACTGGAACTGGCCTCCATGCTGCATGACATCGGCAAGGTGCGGGTGGATCTGAGCATACTCAAAAAAGCCGGATCACTGACCGGGGAAGAATGGGAAGAAATCAAAAAGCATCCGGAAGCGGGCTACCGCATTGCACAGTCGGTGCCTAATCTGAATGCCATATCGGAAATCATACTCTACCATCATGAACGGTGGGATGGAACAGGCTATCCCCAGGGCCTTTCAGGGGATAGCATCCCGCTGCTGGCACGCATTCTTGCTCTTGTTGATTCCTATGATACCATGCGGGAGGATAGGGGTTACCGTAAAGCGCTGGACGATGCGGAGGCTGTGCGGGAGATTTTGCGTTCCTCAGGAAAGCAGTTTGACCCTGATCTTACACGTATCTTTGTTCAAAAGGTATTGAAAAGCGCGGGCGAAGAAGATGATGATTAACCAGACAAAAAATATCGTTTACAGCAGGCACAATCGCATATTTTAGGAAAGAGAACTTATGATAAAACGTATTTGCACAACTTTTGTGATGATACTTATGCTTACTTCCTTGAATGCCCTAGCTGATACCGACGCTTATACCTTCGGAGATTTTACCTTTCCGATTCCCGATAATCTTTATGTGCTCACCAAGGATCAGCATGATGTCGTTACACTCGGGCTTGACGTTAACATCAGCCAGCATTTTGCCGATTCGCTCTTTGAACCACAATCCGGATTGCAAATATACTGCATGCGCATAGATCCGTTTTATGAAATTTCCGTATCGCAGCTGCCCATTACAGGTGTAGCAGATTTCTCAAAATTAACTCCCAAACAGGTGGACGAATATCGGAACACCTTGAAAGATGATATACTGGCCAAGCAGGTAGACCTGACGGAAGAAATGCAAATTCTTTCCCATTCCCAGACGAACTTCTTCTACTATGCAGGTATGATGGATGAGAGTGGCTCAACGATTTATATCACGGCGTATTTGACCTGCGAAAACAACATGATGACCACCATTGCACTTAAAACATATGATGGTCCTGCAGATGAAAGCATCAAGGCTGTTTTGGACGACATCGTTCAGGGTACTGTTCTGCACACAGCCCCATAGGCGCTATGAACGCTGCGCAGGCAAAGCTTCCAGCAGCCACCCGTAAGGTATGTGACATGTATATTACCTCAGGCATTCATATCACGGCTGAAAGGGGAGCGCTGTACTTAACCGGCACTCCTTTCTTTTGCATACGACGGCTGTTTCTTGCTTCAAACTATTGCAAAATCACTCCTTCCGTGGTATGATGTATGCAATTGGAATATCATTTTATTTAGTGAAATTCCAAGCAAGGCATATCACTCCGCCGTTATGGCATGCGCTTACGCAGTCAAAGTCCGCGGGGAAACGAAGGAGAAGATCGTTATGAAAGTAGCCCAGGCCCTTGTGGAGATCCTGGTCAAGGAAAAAATTACCGAGGCATTCGGAATACCCGGCGCGGGGATCAATCCCGTGTACAAGTATTTGGAGCATGCACCTATCGCCCATTATTGCATGCGCCATGAAGAAGCGTGCACTCACGCAGCGGACGCATATTTCAGGGCCAGCCACCGTATCGCTTTGGCCATATGCACATCGGGTCCAGGCGCCACAAACTTCGTAACGGGTCTTTATACCGCATTTATAGATTCCATCCCCTTCCTGGCTATTACAGGGCAGGCCAACAGCTGGCAGCTTGAACAGGAAGCGTTTCAGTGTGTGAACATCGCCGAAATCGGCAAGACAGTGGCAAAGAAAACCTATTGTCTGCTAAATGGCCAGGATCTGCCGAGTGTTATGCAGGAAGCGTTTTACTTGATGCGCAGCGGCCGTCCCGGCCCGGTATTGATCGACCTGCCGCTGGATGTTCAGCAGCAGGAGATCGATTTTGATATCGATTCCTACATCCCCGCGCCGGTTGCAAAGCCAGTGCCGGACAGTGCTCAAATAGACCAAGCGCTGGAGATGCTGAATCATGCTAAAGCCCCGGTGATCATCATGGGGGGCGGCGTGACGCTGAGTGAATCGGAAAACGACGTGATCGCGCTTGCGGAATACTTGCAGATCCCAGTCATCACCACCTACATGGCCAAGGGGAATATCCCTGAGGAACATCCCTTAAACGCCGGCCATGCGGGCATCCAGGTAGGCCAGCCCATCGGCAACAAAATCCTTCTGGATTCCGACGTGGTGCTCGGCATCGGCTGCCGCTTTACCGACAGGCATACCGGGGATATTAAAACCTACCGGGGCGAGCGCAAGTTTATCCACATCAATATTGAGCCTTCTCAAATTGGCAAGGTGTTCGCCCCTGACCTTGGCATCGTGGCCGATGCGGGTCTTACGGCAAAAGCACTTCTTACGCGTGCCAAGGAACTGAATATGAAGCCCGTTAATGTAAAGCGGGTACAGGAATTGCCTGATCTGCGCAATGCGCTTCGCCGCCGCACCGATTATGAGGGCAGTCCCATCCTTCCCCACCGAGTATTCCACGAGATCAACCGTGCTTTCGATGATGATACCATGTTCACCGTAGGCTGCGGCATTGTTCAAATATGGTCCGGCCAGCTGCAGCAAGTGAATAAGCCCCGCCATTATCTGCCTTCCGGCGGTGCCGGCACGCTGGGATATGAAGTGCCCGCAGCCTTTGCGGCCAAGGTGGCGTTTCCCGAACGGCACAGCGTGACGGTGGTAGGCGATTTCGGCTTTACCTTCCTTGGGGAGGAAATGGCGGTAGCCGCGGCGTATCATAAACCTGTGATCGCAGTTATTGTGAACAACGCATACCTGGGGCTCATTCGCCAGAATCAAAAGGGCGCCTACGGCTTTGAGTATGCTGTGTCCATGGCCTGCAACCAGGACGGCACCGTGGATTATGTAACGCTGGCCAAAGGCCTTGGCTGCCAGGCGGAGCGGGTGTTTACGCCGGAGGAACTTAAATCTGCGCTTGAGCGAGCCAAAAAGGCCGACCGCCCCTATGTGATTGACGCCGTGTGCGTAAAGGAGCAGCTTTGCGACATGGGCGGCAGCATTGCCGCCGTAAAAAGCTGGGCGCCCGAGAAGCCGTAAGGAGGTATTTTTATGCGTGAGCCGCTGAACCACTATATGAAGCTTGGCCTGGTGTATTTTATGGCCTATCCCTTTGCCATGACCGGCGAAGGCGAAATTGAGGCTACCGTGCACCGCGTGCTTTGCGACAGTGATTTTGAATGCATTGAGCTTACCAGAATCAATGATGAATCCGTACGCCAGAGGGTAGTCGGTCTTGTCAAACAAAGCGGCATCACCATGACCTATGGTTCGCAGCCGCAACTTTTGCGCAACCAGGAAAATCTGAACAGTCTGGATGAGGCTTTGCGCCTTCGGGCCGTAAACCGCATGAAGGCATGCATTGATGAAGCTTATGAAATGGGTGCCAAGGGTTTTGCCTACCTGGCCGGCAAGTTTGACCCTACTAAAGTAGAGGAACATTATCATGCGCTGGTCAAAAGCACCAGGGAGCTTTGTCTCTATGCGGCCCAAAAGGGCGATATGCCCGTCAACCTGGAGGTATTCGACTACGACGTGGAAAAGTGTTCCCTCATCGGCCCCACGGCGCGGGCACTGCGCTTTGTGAAGGAGATCAGCGCGGAGTTCCCCTTCTTTGGGCTGATGGTGGATTTGAGCCACATGACGCAGCTTCATGAGACCATTGACGAGTGTGTAGATCCCATCGTGCCCTACATCCGCCATGTACATATCGCCAATGCCGTTCTGGAAAAAGGCGCGGAAGCCTACGGCGACCAGCACCCAAGGTTCGGCTTTCCCAATGGGCTGGTGGATGAAGACATGCTGGTAAAATTCCTGCGCAAGCTTTTTGAAATCGGCTATCTAAAGGAAGGAAAGCGGCCCATCGTCTCCTTTGAGGTAAAGCCCTGGGGCAATGAGGACTGCGACACGGTGGTCGCGGGAGCCAAACGCTTCCTTGCAGAAGCCTGGGCTAAGGTATAATAAAAGCGTGGATGTTTGCACAGCAGACATCCACGTATAATATAGGATATATGTTATTCGCTTATGAGGGAAGGGAGAAAGCATATGAAGATTGTGGTTCTTGATGGGTACACGGAGAATCCCGGTGACTTAAGCTGGGAGGGTCTTGAGAAATTGGGCGTGCTGACTGTGTATGACCTGACTCCCCCTGATCAAACGCTACTCAGGATCGGCGATGCCGAAATCATATATACTAATAAAACGGTGCTCAGCAGAGAGATTATAGAAAAAGCACCCAATCTGAAATTTATCGGCGTTCTGGCCACGGGCTTCAATGTGGTGGACATAGCGGCTGCCAAGGAACGGAACATTCCCGTATGCAACATCCCCACCTACGGCACCACGGCGGTGGCTCAGTTCGTGTTTGCGCTGCTGCTGGAAGTTTGCCACCATGTTGGCCATCACAACGGGGAAGTGCAAAAAGGCCGCTGGACCGACGGCCCCCACTTTTGCTTCTGGGATTATCCCTTGATGGAGCTTGCCGGCAAGACCATGGGCATTATAGGTTTCGGCCGCATCGGCCGGGCTACGGCGGATATCGCAAAGGCGTTCGGTATGAAGGTTTTGGCGTTCGATGCCTTCTACAAGGGACCGGAAACCGTTCCCATGGACGTGCTTTTGAAAAACAGCGACGTTATTTCCCTGCACTGCCCGCTGACCGACGAAACGAGAAACATGATCAATCAGTTCACCATCGCCCAAATGAAGGATGGCGTGATCCTCATCAACACCTCCAGGGGACCGCTCATCAACGAAGCGGACCTGCGCGAAGCGCTTCTTCGCAAAAAGGTATACGCCGCCGGCGTGGATGTGGTGTCGACAGAGCCTATTCAAAAGGACAACCCCTTATTGGGACTAAATAACTGTATCATTACCCCGCACATCGCATGGGCGCCCAAGGAATCCCGTCAGCGGCTGATGGATATCGCGGTGGATAATTTGCGTGCATTCTTGAACGGAACCCCGCAAAATGTGGTGAACAAATAACCGTCAAGCTATAAATATAAATTAGGCCGTCAAAATTTTTATATTTTGACGGCCTTGTTGTTATACTGCCCTGAAAATGGGACGTATGTGGAGCATATATAAAGGAGCCGCAAAGGGTTCAAGATTCTTCGCTTCGCTCAGAATGACATATCAACGAATAAATCAGTGCCTACTCAAGGGGTAGGTTACGTGTGCATCGTTCAAGTATTTTCTTCCAGCAGTCTGATGCTTGCATCATGGGTATCCATAAAAAATGTACCCAAATATTTTTCTCCTGACTTTATGCTTTCAATCACTGCTTCCGGTGCCGGCCCGCCGGGCACGTTCCGCATCCTTATGCAGGCGTCAAGCGAAATGGCGTCAAACACATCCGCATCAAAGGCCGGGTGAAAATCTTTCAGTTCCTCAAGCGTCAGATCCAGCAGCGCCTTCCCTTCCGTAAGACAGTGGGCCACCAGCTGCCCCACCACATGATGGGCGTCCCGGAAGGGCACGCCTTTTTTAGTCAGGTAGTCTGCACAGTCAGTGGCGTTGGCAAAGCCGCCCGCCGCACCCTTTTCCATGACGGCAGTCTTGAATTTCAGCGTTTTCAGCATGCCGGCAAATACGGGCAGGCTTTTGATAAGTGTATCCCTTGCGTCAAAAAACGCTTCCTTATCTTCCTGCATGTCCTTGTTGTAGGCAAGGGGCAGCCCTTTCATGGCGGTCAGCAGCGCCGTCAAATCGCCGTACACACGCCCTGTCTTGCCCCGGATAAGCTCCGCTACGTCCGGGTTTTTCTTTTGGGGCATGATACTGGAACCGGTGGAAAACCCGTCGTCCATCTCCACAAACTGAAACTCGTTCGTGGACCAAAGGATCAGTTCCTCGCAAAACCTGCTCAGATGCATCATGGCGATGGAAGCAGCGGACAGGTATTCCAGCAGAA
The DNA here is from genome assembly GCA_023415715.1 of Bacillota bacterium. GTDB lineage: Bacteria > Bacillota > Clostridia > Christensenellales > Aristaeellaceae > JAEWAH01. The sequence goes on along the minus strand of JAEZJP010000210.1, from coordinate 50,663 downwards.
AATCACGGTCGCTCACCGCGTCCAGAGAATTTGCGCTGATCCTTTCAAAGCCCAGCAGCTCCGCCACCCGTTTGCGGTTTAGCGGATAGGTGGTGCCGGCCAGCGCGCCGGAACCCAAAGGCATTACATCGGCGCATGCATATGCATGGCGAAACCTATCCATATCCCGTATAAACATCTGAAAATACGCCATCAAATGGTGGGCCAGTGTGATTGGCTGCGCTTTTTGAAGATGCGTATACCCTGGCATGACGGTATTCAGGTGTGCCTTGGCCAGGTCAAGCAGAAGACTGCACAGCTCCTTTAGCAGTTCTACCGTTTCCTTACAGGCATCCTTGGCGTACATCCGCACATCCAGCGCCACCTGGTCGTTGCGGCTGCGGCCCGTATGCAGCCGCTTCCCGGATTCGCCGATGCGGGCTATGAGCAGCGACTCCACCTGCATATGGATGTCTTCTGCCTCCGCGGAAAATGCCACCTTTCCGGCCTCTATATCCGCAAGTACTTCCTGCAGCCCGGTTACAATGCTCCCCGCATCCTCCGCCGGGATGATCCCCTGCTCCCCAAGCATGGTGGCATGGGCGATGGACCCCGCAATGTCCTGCCGGTACAGCCGCTTGTCAAAAGGCAGGCTGGAGTGGAAATCATCCACCAGCTCATCTGTAGGCTTGGAAAACCGCCCATCCCAAAGCTTCATGGAAGTGACGCCGGGGGAAACCTTTTTACAAAAAGGTTTCCCCGGACCCTTTCTAAAAACTTCCTATAAAGAAACAGATAGATCCGTATTTATCAAGACTGGGATTCCAAAGGGATGATATTCCTTTGGCAGGGATACAGGGGACAGCGTCCCCTGTCACTTTTTAGACTGCTTCACCATGGCCTGAACTTTCATCGGCAAACCCAGCAAGTTAATGAACCCTTCGCTGTCGTGATGGTTGTACAGCGTCTTACTGTCGCCGAAGGTGGCTATCTGCTCCAGATACAGGCTGTTCTCGCTTGTGGTGCCGGCCGGGATCACATTTCCCTTGTACAGCTTCAAGCGGGCTGTGCCGGTCACGTTCTGCTGGGTGCTGTCTACAAAGGCGGAAAGCGCCTCCCGAAGCGGCGTGTACCACATGCCGTCATATACAAGCTCCGCAAAGCGAACCGCCACCTGCTCCTTGTAGTGGGCGGTAGCACGGTCCAGCGTGATGCTTTCCAACTGTTTATGGGAGGCGTACAGGATCGTGCCGCCGGGCGTTTCATACACGCCGCGGCTCTTCATGCCCACCAGGCGGTTTTCTACCAGATCTGCGATGCCCACACCGTTACGGGCGCCGATTTCGTTTGCCTTTTCCACCAGAGCCACGGCGTTCAACTTTTCCCCGTTGATGGCCACAGGCACACCCTTAACAAATGCGATCTCCACATATTCGGGCTTATCGGGGGCGGATTCCGGCGTAACCATGGTTTGAAGAAGGTCGTCGGGCATCTCCTTAGCGGGATCCTCCAGAATGCCGCCTTCATGGCTTAAGTGCCAGATGTTCTTATCCATGCTGTAGGGTTTTTTCTTGGTGACCGGCACAGGGATGCCCCTTGCGTTGGCATAGTCAATGGCGTCCTCCCGGCTTTTGATATCCCATATGCGCCAGGGGGCGATCACCTTCATGAAGGGATCGAAAGCCTTGATCGTCAGTTCAAAGCGCACCTGGTCGTTGCCCTTGCCGGTGGCGCCGTGGCAGATGGCGGTGCAGTTTTCCTTGTGGGCGATCTCCACCAGATGCTTGGCAATAACAGGCCGGGCAAAGCTGGTGCCAAGAAGGTAGCTGCCCTCATACACGGCTCCCGCCTTCAAAGTAGGCCATATGAAGTCCTCCACGAACTCCTGCTTCATATCGACGATATACAGCTTTTCTGCGCCGCTCTTTGCGGCTTTCTCATGCAGAGGATTAAGTTCCTCCCCCTGGCCAACATCGGCAGCCATGCAGACCACGTCGCAGTCGTAATTCTCCTTCAACCAGGGGATGATGATGGATGTATCCAATCCGCCGCTGTATGCCAGCAATACACGAAGCTTTTCCATAATGATTCCTCCGCTCATTCAGACCTTAATGTAAGGTATTTTTGAATGAGCATCAGTATACATCGGATTGCATGAAAATGCAATATTATTTTATAAAAATACAGAAAAGAACCAGCATCACATCATATCCAGCAGTTCTTTTGTGGTTTTCACCTGGAGATAATCGCTTTGCAGGTTCATGTTATGGTGTTTTACGATCTGTTCTCCGGTCAGATATCCGTCGTCCCTTGAGGTATGGCCATCCGAAACCAGATATGCATCATAACCCATAGTATACGCCCGGCGGCAGGCAGTGTCCACGCAATATTCCGTTTGCATGCCGCATACAATCAAGGTCCTAATGCCAAGCCGCTTCAATACCGCATCCAGTTCCGTATTATAAAAGGAATCCATAGTCTGCTTTTCCACCACCAGTTCCCCAACTTTGGGGGCAATCTCTCGGCAGATCTGCCATCCGTCCGACCCGCGGGGCAGCCCTTCGTCGTTATGCTGTACAAACACAACAGGCATACATGTCTCCCTGGCGAAATCCAGCAGCAGTCGAATGTTTGCAAGCGTCTCTTTCGCCCGCCAGGCCGCCTGTTCACCCCTGCCGAATATGCCCTCCTGGGAGTCAATGATCAAAAGCGCAGTCTTTTCCATCGTACTTTTCGTCCCCCTTTTCACCTGCAAATTTTACACTAATTCTATATACCCATTAATTCCAGCATTTCGCTTGCAGTTTTCACCTGAAGGAATCTGGTTGGCAGAACGAAGTTGTGGTGCGCAATGATCTGTGATGCCGGAAGCACCTTGCTGTCAAAGGTTGTATGGCCGTCGGAAACAAGATACGCATCATATCCCAAAGTATAAGCCCTTCGGCAGGTCGTGTCCACGCAGTATTCCGTTTGCATGCCGCAAAAGATGAGTGTTTTTGTTTCTAGGCGGTGCAGGATATCGTCCAATTCTGTTTGGTAGAATGAATCCCGCGTTGTCTTATTTGCCAGCGCTTCCCCGTCAATGGGAGAAACCTCATCACAGATCTGCCAAAGATCCGAACCTATTTTTAAGCCCCTGTCGTTGTTATGCTGCACAAACACAACGGGCATCCCGATATTACGCGCCTTCTGCAATAGTAGGCGGATATTATTCAATACCTCCAGGCCATGGTAAGGAGATTCCGCTGAAAACATGGCTTTTTGCATATCGATGATCACCAGCGCTGTATTTTCCATCTTCCATGATCCTCCTTTTAATCGAAGCATAGCATGGCGCCCAGCCTGCGTCAAGCGATTGATGTCTGCTTTTATTGACAAATGCGCACGTTCGTTCTATGATAAGTCGAAGCATCAAGGGAGGCGTATCATGATCATACTGGGCATCGATCCGGGCCTGGCCATCCTGGGATGGGGCGTTATTGAAACAGACGGGCAGAGGTTACGCCTTATTCAGTACGGCACGGTGCTAACGGAAGCCGGCACGCCCATGCCCGATAGGCTCAAGACCATTCAAACGGGCGTTCGGAACTTGATTCAACTATACAGGCCCGATGAAATCGCCTTTGAAGAGCTGTTTTTCGCAAGGAACGTTACAACCGCCCTGCTGGTGGGAGCTGCCCGCGGCGCAGCAATTATTGCAGCAGTGGAGCATACGGACAATTTGTATGAGTATACACCCATGCAGATCAAACAGGCCGTGTCCGGTTATGGCAAAGCGGATAAAAAGCAGATCCAGCAGATGGTCAAGCTTCTGCTTTGCATGGAGGATATCCCCAAGCCCGACGACGCCGCCGACGGCCTGGCGGTGGCCATCACCCATGCCCATACCAGCCACTCGAAGCACCTGTTCAAAATGAAGTAAGCCGGAGGCATCCATGTACGCATTCATATCTGGCCGCGTGGCGGAAAAAGGCAGCGGAGAAATTGTTCTGGAAGCATCAGGCGTGGGTTACTTGCTGCAATGCAGCATGACCACCTTGTCCCAAGTGCCATCCGTTGGCGATACCATGCGCTGCTACACATACCTTTCCGTGCGGGAAGACGCTTTGGAGCTTTTCGGCTTTGCAACCAAGGAAGAAAAGGCCATGTTCCTGCAGCTTGTAAGTGTCAGCGGTATCGGGCCCCGCACAGCGCTTGGCGTATTGGGGAGCATGCCGCTGAAAGATTTGCACCTGGCCATCCTCACCGGCGACTTGAATGCATTGAGCCGCGCGCCCGGCGTGGGCAAAAAAACAGCCCAGCGGATTGCGCTGGAATTGAAGGACCAAATTTCCCAGGAGGCTCTTACCGGCCTGCCCCCGGAGCAAGCGTCCGGTGCTCCGGTGCGCGACGACGCGCTCACAGAAGCCTTGCAGGCGCTGCAATCCCTGGGCTATACTCCGGTGGAGGCCAGCCGTGCCTTGCAGGCAGTGCGCGGAAAATCCGACAAGGCAGACGAGCTCATCAAGCTTGCCCTGCGCACCATGGCAGGGATGTAATGATAAGCTTTATGCGATGATGCCCCCGAAGGTCCAGGGCTCCGGAGCCGAAGCGCCGCCAGTGGCGGATGAAGCGAGGCGAAGGAGGCTGGCGAAACGAGCGATGGGAGCGGAGCGAACCATCGCGACGATTGAGCCAGATGGGCAGGAAAGCCCTGGTCGCGCCCGCAGGCGAGAAATCCTTTCACTATAAGGAGATACCCCATGTCTGAAGACCGGTTGATGACCACAGGCTACCGCCCGGAGGACGACGCCCAGGAGCAGTCCCTGCGCCCCCGCACCCTCAGGGAATACGTAGGCCAAAAGGCGGTTAAGGAACGCCTTCAGGTGTATATCCAGGCGGCGCTCAAGCGCCGGGAGTCCCTGGATCATATTTTGCTGTACGGCCCGCCTGGGCTTGGCAAAACGTGTTTGGCCTGCATCATTGCCACCGAGATGGGGCAAAACATCCGCATCACATCCGGCCCGGCCATCGACAGGCCCGGCGATCTTGCTTCCATCCTCACCAACCTGAACGCAGGCGATGTTCTGTTCATTGATGAGATCCACCGCTTGAGCCGTGCCGTGGAGGAAGTGCTATATTCCGCCATGGAGGATTATGCCCTGGACATCATGATCGGCAAAGGGCCCACAGCCCGTTCCATCCGCCTGGACTTGCCCCGCTTTACGCTGGTCGGGGCAACTACCCGGGCTGGTCAATTATCCGCTCCGCTTCGGGATAGGTTTGGCATCATGTTCAGGCTGGAAATGTACAGCCCTGAAGAATTGGCTCAAATCGTACGCCGCAGCGCTGGCATTTTGAATGTATCCGCCCAGGAGGACGGCATATTGGAAATCGCGCGCCGCAGCCGCGGCACACCCCGTATCGCCAACCGTATGCTCAAAAGGGTGCGGGATTTTACCCAGGTGCGGGCGGAAGGGACCATCACCAGGGATGTGGCCAAAGAAGGTCTAATCATGCTGGATGTGGATGAACTGGGCCTTGACCGTGTGGACAGGACCATGCTTTCCACCATGATGGACAAGTTCGGCGGCGGCCCGGTAGGATTGGATACGCTGGCTGCCACCACGGGCGAAGACCCTATCACCATAGAGGATGTGTACGAGCCCTACCTGATGCAGCTTGGCTTCATCATGCGCACTCCCCGGGGCCGGGTCTGCACCCCCTCCGCCTACGAACATTTAAGGCGCATACCGCCCAACCGTTCCCAGGACGACGAGGGCCAGATGCGGCTGGATGTATAACCCGAAGGTCAAGGGCGATCGGAAAGCCCTGGTCGCCTCTGCAGAGGCGAAATTCTACACATCAAGACTGTTTAAGGAACGCATATGAAAACCGCAGACTTTAATTATGACCTTCCCGAAGAGCTTATCGCCCAAACTCCCATGGAACCCAGAGACATGAGCCGCATGTTGGTGTACCACCGGAGCGCCGGCACAATGGAACACCGCATCTTCCGCGACCTGCCGGGTTATCTGAAAAAAGGCGATGTCCTGGTCATCAATCAGACACGTGTCATTCCGGCACGGCTTCTTGGCGTAAAGACCTCCACAGGGGTTCCTGTGGAAATTCTGCTCTTAAAGCGAATCAGCCAGACCGACTGGGAAGCTATCGTCCACCCTGCCAGGCGTTTAAAGCCCGGTACGCTCTGTTCTTTCGGCGACGGGCTTTTGAAGGCTGAGATTCTTGACAAGGTGGAGGAGACAGGCGGGCGCACGGTGCGCTTCCTCTATGAAGGCGTGTTTGAGGAACTGCTGGATAAGCTGGGTGAAATGCCCCTTCCCCCCTACATTCACGAAAAGCTTAAGGAAAAAGACCGTTATCAGACGGTTTACGCCAAGCAGGATGGCAGCGCCGCCGCGCCTACCGCCGGATTGCACTTTACCCCTGAGCTTCTTGACAAAATACAGGAAATGGGCGTTTCCATCGTACCCATTCTGCTGCATGTGGGCCTTGGCACCTTCCGCCCGGTCAAGGTGCAAAGCGTTGAAAACCATGTGATGCACTCAGAATTCTACGAAGTCACACCTGAGGCGGCGGATAAGATCAACAAAGCCCGTCTTGGCGGCGGCCGCATCGTATGCGTAGGCACCACCAGCGTGCGTACCCTGGAAACGGTTGCGGATGAGCACGGTGTCATCCATCCGGGGTCCGGTGAAACCAGCATCTTCATCACACCCGGCAAGCCTTTTCATGCCGTAGACGCGCTGATCACCAACTTTCACCTGCCGGAGAGCACGCTGCTCATGCTAATATCAGCCTTCATGGGCCGGGAGCAGGCTTTGGCCGCTTACCGCGAGGCCGTGAAGGAAAGATACCGCTTCTTCTCCTTTGGAGACGCAATGCTGATCACAGATTGAAGCTTAATCCCAAGGAAATTCCTGCATCTTTCTGACTATATTAATAATTTATACCGAAAACTTACGGGAGCCGAAAAACGGCTCTCTTTTTTATGGGTATATCCATTGATGAGGCTAAAAAATGCGTATCGGCCGAATTACTTGGAAAAGGGGAATCCCCCTATGGAAAACATGAATATCCAAAAGCGGAAGCGCTTAAAAGAAGTCGCCTTTGTATTTATAAAGCTTGGTGTACTAGCCTTCGGCGGTCCGGCGGCCCACATTGCCATGATGGAGGAGGAAGTGGTACACCGCCGCAAATGGCTCAGCAAGGAATCGTTCATGGATATGCTGGGGTTCACCAATTTGATCCCCGGCCCCAACTCTACGGAGATGGCCATCCATTTGGGCTTGCTGCGGGCCGGCCGGGCGGGGCTCTTTCTGGCCGGCGCATGCTTCATCCTGCCCGCGGCCATAATGGCTGGATTGCTGGCCTATATATACCAAACATACGGCACGGTTCCTTCCGTTGTCCATATCTTTGACGGCATGAAGCCGGTCATCCTGGCGGTGGTGATGCAGGCTGTTTTCCGCCTTTGCCAAACGGTATTGAAAAAGACCGATGCCGCTATCCTGTTTACCCTCGTCTTTGCAGGTGCAATGCTAAATCTTCCGGAAATCTCCTTGCTGCTGTTTGCCGGCATTGTACTGCTGCTTACCCGGAAGCTTAGCGACAGCAGGCCTAAGGCCTTGGCAGTGGAGCCCATCACCCTGAGTGCGCTGTTTCTCGTTTTCCTCAAGATCGGTGCAATACTGTACGGCAGCGGATATGTGCTGATCGCCTTTCTGGAATCAGAGCTTATCAAAAAAGTTCCCGCTATCACAGCCCAGCAGCTGCTCGACGCAGTGGCGGTGGGGCAATTTACGCCGGGTCCTGTTTTCACAACGGCCACCTTTGTGGGCTACATCATTCATGGTCTGCCCGGCGCCATATTGGCCACGATTGGTATTTTCCTGCCTTCTTTTTTGCTGGTGCTCTTCCTGCATCCCGTCATGGAAAAGATGCGCACGTCCCATGTCCTCACCCATATACTGGACGGTGTAAACGCCGCATCTCTGGCGCTGATGGCGTCTGTCGCCGTTCAGCTGGGAATCCAGACACTTAAATCCTGGCCGTATGTCATGATTTTTGCAGTAAGTGCCCTTCTCCTGATTCGTTTCAAAATCAGTTCGGCTTACCTGATGCTGCTCGGTGCTGTGGCGGGCCTTATGATGAGTTTTCTTTCATAGCTGAACTTTCGCATATTCTACGCCCGGAACAACTCCCTTTTGTGGGATGACGACATCATGACAGCGCGCCTTGTCATGGAAAATGGGCAATGCTATAATGGATTGATTGCCAAAAGCTTCGCTTGCTTTTAAGTGCTGCAACTCATAGCATAGGAGGATGTGTATGCGCCGCATGGCTTTGCGGTTTCTGGCCTGCGTGGGGGCGGTGCCACTGTGCGTATATCTGCTGCCAGGTGTAACGGCTTCGAGCTACACCTATGCTGCTATCGCAGGGGCGGTCCTGGGCGTTATTTATATCACCCTTCGCCCTATTGCCAAGCTGCTCCTAGGTGTGTTCAACATTTTCACTCTGGGGCTTTTGTATGTGCTGCTGGATGCCTGGCTGGTTCAGCTCTGCAGTTGGGTGATACCGGATGATTTCCATGTGGACGGCTTTTTATGGGCGCTTGCCACCGCCCTGATCGTGAATGTTGCCCGAAGCCTTTTCGGTAATTTATTCAAGCCACCCAGATAAATATCGGTTATACGAAAGGACCGTATGGAAAACGAGTGCATGATGGAAGCCGTTTTATTGGCAGGCCGGATCATTCTGGAAAACGGCGGCGAGACCTACCGGGTGGAGGACACGGTGGAGCGCATGGGCCGGGCTTTCGGCTGTACGAAGGTTGAGGTTTTTGCCGTGCCCAGCGGTGTGTTCATCACCCTGGCCTTTCCTGACGGTAGGGAAATGACATCCGTAAAGCGCATTCGACGCCGCGGAACACACCTGAAAAAGGTGGATGATGTAAACGGAGTGAGCCGGGCGGCAGCCGCCGGTAGCATTGACCCCCAGGATGCACTGAACCGGCTGAAGGAAATTGATAAGTGGGAAGATGTGCGCGGCCGGGCTTATATGCCCTGGGCCGCTGCGTTGTCTTCGCTCAGCTTTGCGATCATGTTCGGTGGAAGTCTTGTGGACGGCACCGTCGCATTTGTCTGCGCTGCTGCCACCCAGGGGCTTAACCGCCTTTTGCGCAAGTACAGTATGTATCAGATCGTTGCCAGCCTGGCAGGCGGCGCCGTCTGCACACTGCTGCCGCTTTTGTTTAAAAAACTGACCGGGCTGGGCATTGTGGACGCCATGGTGGCAGGAGCGCTGATGCCGCTGCTTCCAGGCCTTGCCATGACCAATGCGGTGCAGGATACCATGCGGGGAGACATGCTTTCCGGCGTCACCCACGCAGCCCAGGCCATCATGATCTGCGCGCTGGTAGCCGGCGGGGCTCTGGTGGCTCAAAGCTTGTTCCTGCTTCTGGGAAAGGGGTTTTAATATGGGCGGCACTCTTTTAAACGCGCTGCTTACCAGCTTTTTTGCGACTCTCGGCTTTGGTGTGCTGCTGCACGCACCTAACCGTGCCTTGCTTCTTACCGCTGTTACCGGCATGGTGGCCAATGGTTGCTATTGGGCGTTTGGCGCCGCAGGGCTCTCAGACCATGCGGCTATCTTTCTGGCGGCGGTAGGTGCATCCATCCTGGCGGAATTCCTGGCCAGGCGGATGAAGATGGCCGCTACCGTGTTCATCACACTGTCCATCATCCCTCTTGTTCCGGGCTTGTCCCTATACCGTGCCATGGCCTTCCTGGCCCAGGGGGAAAGCAAGGCCGGCCTGGAGCTGGGCGTATCCGCCATGATCACTTTTCTGATGATTGCACTGGGTATAGGCATGGGTTCCTTCCTGATCCGTTTACGCAAGGGCTCTGCCCCTGCACCCCGTTAAAGGGATACCACCCCTTTAGAAACCCCATATCAGGGAAGGCATACATAAACAATCAACCAATAGCAATAAGCGAGCGGCAGGATGTTACTCCTGCCGCCTTGTTTTGAAACCGTTCATATATGCCCTTTTATCTTACTATCTCCACGTACGTTTCTCCGGTCAGTGCCTTCCATGCGTTGCGGATAACGTTTTGGTTGGTTACACCGTAGTCCGGGTCATTCTGCTGGCACTCGGCCATATCCCGCAGGAAATGCACGCACAGGTGTCCGTCAAATCCGTTTCCAAGAATGGGGCCGGTCAGATGCGGCGTATTGTGGGTGGATGCAACCGTCCAGCGGCCATCAGGAAGCTTCACATACACAGGTTTAGGTGTCCAGGTAGTCTTGTTCCCGAAGGCCACGTTCATAATCTGCGTATCCCGAAGGGTAAGCGGCTCGGAATCTGCGTGATGCCCCAAGGAGAATACCCTAAGCGTCCAACTACGCTTTGAGGCCGGATCGAATACCAATATATTCTGCCCGCTCCTCAGGCTGGGCTTGACGGTATCATACCAATGCAGCAGCTTTACATCGCTCTTGCTGGGGCCATCGATGATGCCGGCGCCTTCCTCCAGCGCTGGCAAGGGCGTGGATGCATTCTTGGCGCTTCCGCCATACAGTACCTGTTGTGTTGCTGCTCCGGCAATGCCGTCTCCCGTCAGATTGTTGCGGATTTGAAACTCTACCACGGCGTCGCGGGTTTCCGTGGTATAAGTGCCGGTAACGGAAGCTTTGTATCCCAGATTCTTCAAAGCGTTTTGCAGGTTGGTAACGGCCGTTCCCGTCGAGTTAACCTTTAAAGTAGTGTAACTGGGTGCCGGGGTGGGAGTAGCCTGGTCAGCCGCGCGGGCGCTGCCGCTTTGCAGCACTGCGTATGTCTTGGCTCCCGCCAGCCCGTCGCTTGTCAGCCCGTTTCTTAACTGAAAAGATTTCACCGCCGCAATGGTGGCATTGTCATATACGCCGCTGATGCTTCCGCTATAATATTTCAGGTTTTTCAGCAATTGCTGTACCAGCTTTACATCATCCCCCGTATATCCCTTGCGCAGTGTGCGGCTCAGGGTAACACCGGCGGGCGCCTGGGTAGGGGCCTGGGTAGGGGCCTGGGTAGGCACAGGGGTAGCGGTCGGCTTAGGCGTAGTGGGGGCCGGAGTGGGCGTAGCGTCCGTAGGCACAGGGGTCGGAGCTGAATTCTGGCCCGCCTTGGAATACAGAAGCGTCAGCGTTTTTGATCCGGCCAGGCCATCTGCGACAAGACCGTTATTTCTTTGAAACTGCTTTACTGCGGCCTCCGTGCCGCGGCCAAATATGCCGTCCGCAGCGCCCGGAGCAAAGTTAAGCTTGGCCAGCGCCTCCTGCATGGCCTTTACGGCGTCTCCCCTGGAGCCGTAGCGCAGCGTCGATAAACTACCGGACGCTGAACCGTTTGATGCGGGAGCAGGCGTCGCTGTGGGAGATTGCGTTGCTTCCGGAGCGCCGCTGCCCGGATTTCCGGCTGCGCCATACAGGGCGGTCAGCGTCTGATTTCCGGCAAGGCCATCCGGTACAAGTCCTTTGCTTCTTTGAAACCGCTTCACGGCATCTTCCGTGCCGCGGCCAAACTTTCCGTCCACGCCTTTTGTATTAAAGCCCAAGTCATTAAGCGCCTGCTGCATGGCCCGCACCTGCTCGCCGATATTGCCATAGCGCAGCGTGGCATACCGCGTTTCGGCGGGAGCGGTAATAATGGATGTCATGCATAGTATAATCGCCAGCACAAGCGCAGTACGGCTATGAAGCTTCATTCGCATGGTAACGTTCCTCCTCGTGAGGTAATTACCCATAGTATACCAAAAGATGACGTATTGGTAAATAAGTTTTAAGAATTTATTACAATTATTTTTTATGTACAAACATTCCTGTAAAATCGCAACCATTATAAAACCAATGCAATATTAAGGCAGGAAAACACGTTATTATGGAAGAATAACGCTGTATTAAGGAGGGATCGTCATGTCAAAATCCAGGTCGGCTTGCTTAAAAGGGCTGGCAGGCCTAGTCCTCATGCTGGTAGCTCTTGCGGTCATCCCAGGGGCACTGGCGCAGGATGTTTTTGTGATTCAGGTAGACAAGCTGGACATGAACCGACTGAACGACAGCGAATATGTAGGTGAAAATCTGTCGGCCGCCACCCAATACATTCATGTCGACTATGTGTTGGAGGGCACGAAACAGGTGCGCCTGCAGGTTGTTCGGGCAGACACCGGCACAGTGGTTATGGACAAGAACTACGGCCAGGTTTCGGGAACATTCCGTTCCGGAGACATCCTGCTGAAGTTTTCCGGCAGTTCCACCATCCCCTATACCATCACGCTGAAGGCAGGAGACAAAACATACGCCTTCCCCTTCTACCGAAAGCTTGTGATGCTGAAAAACAACACAGCCTGCACGTTCGGAGTGCGCATCAAGAACCTGGACAAGGGGCTTACGGATGCCTGGACCATGGCTACACCTTTGGATCTTGAGGAGATTGCAGCGCTGCCGGGCGGTGTCAAGCGCATAGACCTGTGCGCCAGCAACATGTATGTGATCGGCACCGTGACGGTGCGTGTGCGGGATGGTTTGCTGCGCGTTTCCATGCAGCTTGACGAAGATGAGAACGCGGATGAAAGCAGCTTTGAGATATCCGAGCAGCATCTTTTCCTTATCACAAGCCCTTCGGATTGGAACAGTATAGATCCAAGGAGGCTCGAGGAGCAGGAATACGAGATCGGTGTGGACATCTCTTTGGATGACAGCCTGCCGGATACGAAGTATGTTGTTATGTACATGCCGATCAAGCTGTCCTACGATCCCAACGGCCTGAACCGCTTCAGCTATAACCAGCAAGAAGACCTGGAGCTTCAGCATGAACTGGAGCTTTGGGATAACATGAAGGAACTGGAGAAAGCTGCTTCCGTGGGCTGAATTGATCAATTTGAAGCGCTCCGCTTTAGCGGGGTGCTTTTTTTGTATCACGCTCAGGCGCATGCCTCTTCATCCCGCCCATATACTGTACCAATGTCCTTTACAGGAAAGGCGTGATGAAAATGAAGCGCTTTTTTGTGCCCGCTCTTGCCGGGCTGTTGGCAGGTTGCATGCTGTATTTTCCCCAGGAGGCGGCCAAAGCCACTGCGGATGCGTGCCGTTTATGGGCTATGGCTGTACTGCCCAGCCTGTTTCCTTTTCTTATTTGCATGCTGTTGATCACGGGAAATCTGAAAACACGGGGCAATTGCAGCATAAGCCGCATTTTAGGCCTGCCCTCTATTTTCATCCCGGTGATGGCTATGGGCCTGTTATCTGGTTCTCCCGGCGGGTCCAGGCTTTCCCAGGAGCTTTCCGTCAAAGGTACTGACAGCCGCGCAGGGCTCAAACGCTTTGCACTGTATGCGGGCACCATGAGCCCCATGTTCTTTGTTGGCACGCTGGGGGGTTGGCTTCAAAGCACATCCCTGGGCTGGATACTCCTCCTGTCCCATTGGATGGGCGCATTAATCTTAGGCCAGCTTTCCCGGCTTTTCTTCAAGTGCCCAGCAATTCCGGAGCCAGCTGCCAAGCCTGCAGCCGCGCCGGGCCTTTCCCAGGTGATGTCATCGGCCGCTATGGCCATGTTTACGGTATGCGGCCTGATGGTGCTGGGCAGCGTTGCCGCAAAAATGATCCAGTGTGCGTTCCCGAACCTTCCGGAAGGCATCCTTGCCGGTCTTCAATCTTTTATGGAGGTGACGGCGGGCTGCTCCCGCATTTTGACCATTCCCCTGCCCGGCTCAAATCCTGCCCTGCGCCCGGCGCTTATTTGCGCCGCAGCTTCCTTTTCAGGTTTGTCCATACTTTTGCAAAACCTGGCCTTCTTGCAGGAAGGAGGCATATCCTTTTCTTTTCTTTTAAAGGGAAGGCTGTGCCATGCCCTTATCTCCTTTGGCCTTTGCCTGCTCCTTTATCCCCTGGCCGGAACGTTCTCCTCCCCCGCATACGCACCGGCATCACAAGTTGTGCCTGCCGTTCCTATGGTTTTTCTTGGCGTATGGTTCGTGTCCCTTCTGCTTGTGCCAGGAGTATGGAAGCTCAAAAAAGTTGCCGGAAAACAGCCTGATCATTCGCTGCGCTCGTAGATGGCGGAAATCTCCCGCTTGTTTCTTACGATAAAGGCATACACACAGAAAAGAGCGGTCAGCGAGAGCAGTATGGTAATGGCTGGGTAGGGCAGCACTTCCCCCAGCGCCCCGGCAATAAGGCGGATGAGCATGGTGCCAAGAGATATCATCACTGAGAACACAGCCTCCACTCTTGCCCGCACCTCAGACGGGAGGTATTTTTGCACAGCGGCGGATCGGAGGGTGGCAGAATTTACACCAAGGAATCCCAGAAGGAAGCGGATCACCACCATGATTGGATAAAAAAGCAGGAGCATCGCCCCATCGAATGTCTCATAAACGAGGTACACCTTCTCCGTAATTCGGTAACGCAGGGCCGGGGGGATTTTGATAAAGTAGTGCAAAAAGCCGCCAAGCATCCGCCCTAAGGTCTCGCTGCTGATGAGAAGTGAATACATGGTGGTACCCAAGCCAGGCGTGCTTTGGAAGTAGGCCATGACCATCAGGTCGTTGCCGCCTGAAACGGCATTAGCCACAGCCATATAGCTGTATACGCCCCGAACGCCTTTCTCCTGTTTCAGATACCTGATTCCCCCAAGCATGTCGTGAAAATAAGCCCTTAGCGAAAACGGAACCTTCTCCCGTTGTCCTCTATCCCGGGTAATGAAGCATTCAAAGACGGCGGCAACAAGGAGGAGTGCCCCTTCGATGATGAAAACCAGCGCAATGCCATACTTTTCATACACGATGGCTGCCAGCGGCGTAATCACCGTCGCTGCGGTCGGATAGATCAGGGAGGATACGGAATACCCCTTCTGCGCAAAGCCCTCCGGGATGAGCTCAGGATAGAGGGAATCATAAGCTTGGGAATACATGCAGCCTATGCAGTTGATAATAAGACCGAAAAGCATGTACAGTACGTAAGAAAAGCTATGAAAATACAGGTATACAGAAAAGGCCAGGTACAAAAAGCCAGTGAAAAAGTCCAGCCCGGCGATAATATTGCGCCTGCAGCTTTTATCCACCACTGGCGCGGTAAACAATGGCAGCACGGTGGAGGGCACCATCATGACGGCGGCAAACAAACCGGAAAGCCATGTGGAGCCGGTATTGTCAAACACGACCAGGCTCAAGGCAAAGCTCATGGCCACGCCGCCGATGGCGCTGATCACGGTTCCCAGCGTAATGATGGTAAAATCTTTCTTCCATAGGGTTGGCTTCATCTGAATCAACTCCTTCCAAATAAGTGTAAGGCTGATTTCAGATGAAATCCAGTGTGCAGTTGTGGGAAAATCTACACCAAATATGATGTCTTAATTAAATTAATTCACCATTTTCAGGAAAGGCATTGATTTCTGATGCGATTTTCAATGCTTCCTTGTATTTGCGGTTATGTATACAGGCCTCTATGAGCAGGTTACCATGGAATTGCTTGAATCCAAAAGGCAGTTCAGCACCGATCTGCTCATATACCTCTCTTAAGAGGGTATTATACTCCTCCATCCCCAGATAGTTTTCTTGAAGCCTGCATTTTACGACGCGGATGAGCTTTTCCTCCATGGGCGTCGCTTTCCCGTTCCTAATGAGTTCCTCCGCCTTTTGAAGATATTCCGAGGCTTCCTCCCGCTTGCCGGTATCGAAACAGGCGATGGCAAGCTTGTGGAAAAGCAGGATGTTATGCTTGGCACCCGGCACGTCAGCTTTGCGCAGATATTGCAAGCCCTCAAAGGACCTGCGCATATTCACAAGCGTCGCGCCGATGTTGTAATAGATCCAGGGGATTTCCTCCGGAGCGATTTTGCCTGCAAGCTTTTCCGCCTGCCTGTAGTATTTTAGCATCAGATCCACATGGTATAGGTTCGAATAACACATGGCTGTAAGCAGGGAGGCATGAAGAAGGACATATGTATTTCCCTCCTCCGCAGCCAGGGAAAATGCCAGCTGTGCCTCATGGATAGCCTCCTGGTAAGAGCCTGCCGCGTTATACATTTCGCCAAGGTAATAGGGCGCCACACTGAAAGGCTTGAGTTCCTTGGCCCGCCGGAAATGGGGGATCGCCGCTTCGTCGCCGGCCGCAAAAAAACCTTGGGCCAGGGTATAGAAAAACAATAGATCTGAATCCATATACGGCACGTATTCCAAAAGAGGCAGGAGCAGTTTCCGGCCTTCTTCCATCTCGTTCTTATCCCCATGGACATAGATCATAAAAAGGGAATAGCTTATGAAAAGCGGGCTGTGCAGCGCTTCCTCCCGCCTTTGCAAAAGCTGGGCTTCCTCCGGGCCGGAAGGCTCACAATATACCACATGCTCAAAGTAATCGTTAAGGCCGCTTTGTACCTCACGCAAAAAATCTTCGTCTGTATGAAAATCCACGTTAAGGGCTGAAAACAGGAGCCGGATGATGTCATCACCCGGGTTGGCTGTTCCTTTTTCAATCTTGCTGAGGTATGATACGGCACAAATGCCTTTGCATAGATCCTCCTGGGAGAGATTCATAAACAGCCTGTAATGCCTGATGAGAAACCCGACCTCATTTTTCATATGCACTGCCGGCCTTTCCCGCATAGTTCTTATATAATGCCTGTGTTTTTTTACCATGATAGCACGTGTCATCTTCCGCCGCAAGGAATGGCAGACAGATAGCTGCAATCCCGCGCAGCTTGCAAATGAAATGTTTTCTTGATTCCAATCCATGACAGATGGTATAATAAGAGATGGCATGTACTATTAAGACGCATGCATAAGGAGAACATCATGCTTGACATTTTCAAAAAGGTGCTGGGCGGGAGCAATGAAGCGGCGGTACGGCGGCTTCAAAAGACGGTGAACGCCATTGAAGCACTGGAAGAAAGCTATAAAAAGCTCTCCGACAGCCAGTTGCAAGCTAAAACGGCGGAATTCAAGCAGCGGTTGGTAAGTGGCGCCACGCTGGACGATATCCTGCCCGAAGCCTTCGCCACTGTCCGGGAAGCGGCTATCCGCACCATTGGCCAGCGTCATTACCGGGTACAATTGCTGGGCGGCATCGTATTACATCAGGGCCGCATCGCGGAAATGAAGACAGGCGAAGGCAAAACGCTGTTATCCACTCTTCCGGCCTACTTAAATGCCCTTACCGGCAAAGGCGTACACATCGTCACGGTGAACGATTACCTGGCCAAGCGCGATAGCGAATGGATGGGCAAAATCTACCGCTTCCTGGGGCTCAGCGTGGGTCTGATCGTTCATGACCTGAACAATGACCAGCGCCGTGCCGCCTACGCCTGTGACATCACCTACGGAACCAACAATGAGCTGGGTTTTGACTACCTGCGCGACAACATGGTCATCTTCCAGCGGGACATGGTACAACGCGGCCATCCCTTCGCCATCGTGGATGAAGTGGACTCCATTTTGATCGACGAGGCTCGCACACCGCTGATCATATCCGGCCAGGGCGACAAGTCCACCGACATGTACGAGAAGGCCGACCGCTTTGTGTTAAGGCTGCGCAATGAAACGGACTACACCATTGAGGAAAAGGAAAAGGCCGTTACCCTTACGGAGGAAGGTACCCGCAAGGCGGAGCAGGCTTTTGGCATTGACAACCTTTCCGATATTGAAAACAACGAGCTCAACCACCACATCCTCCAGGCTTTAAAAGCTCACACCCTCATGAAGCGGGATGTGGATTATGTGGTACAAAATGGTGAGGTCGTTATCGTAGACGAGTTTACCGGCCGCCTTATGGTGGGCCGCCGCTATTCCGACGGGCTGCACCAGGCCATTGAGGCCAAGGAGCGGGTCAAGGTGGAGCGGGAAAGCAAAACGCTGGCCACCATCACTTTCCAAAACTACTTCCGCATGTACAAAAAGCTCTCCGGCATGACGGGTACCGCCAAGACGGAGGAGGATGAATTCCAGAGCATCTACAGCCTGGACGTAGTTCAGATCCCCACCAACAAGGAAATGATCCGCAAGGACCTGAACGACCTGGTCTATAAATCCAAGAAGGGCAAGTTCAAGGCAGTTTTGGAGGAGATCATCGCCCGCAACAAATCCGGCCAGCCGGTGCTGGTAGGTACCGTATCGGTGGAAACCAGCGAAATGCTAAGCGGTATGCTGGAGCTTCGCGGCATACAGCATGAAGTGCTGAACGCCAAGCACCATCAAAAAGAAGCCGAGATCGTGGCCCAGGCAGGCCACTTCGGGGCAGTTACCATCGCCACCAACATGGCCGGCCGCGGTACCGACATACTGCTGGGCGGCAACCCGGATTATCTGGCCCGCCGGCAGATGCGCCAGGATGAAGTTCCCCCCGAACTGATCGAGGAAGCCACCGGCCATAACGAAAACGTACCCCAGGAAGTGCTGGACGCCAGGGCACGGTACAATGAGCTGTTCCAGAACTTCAAAAAAACCACAGACACGGAGCATGACAGGGTGGTGGCGGTAGGCGGCCTGCATATCATCGGCACCGAGCGCCATGAAAGCCGCCGCATTGACAACCAGCTGCGCGGCCGTTCCGGCCGTCAGGGTGACCCTGGCTCTACCCAGTTCTTCATCTCTCTGGAAGACGATGTGATGCGTTTGTTTGGTTCCGAGCGCATTGCTCCCCTTGTGGAACGGCTGGGCATGAACGATGAACAGCCCATGGAAGCGGGTCTGCTCACCAAACAGATCGAAAGCGCGCAAAAGCGCATAGAGGGCAGGAACTTCGACATCCGCAAGCACGTGCTTCAATTTGACGATGTCATGAACCAGCAGCGCGAGGTCATTTACGGTCAGCGCCGCGAGGTTCTCAATGGCGCCAACATGCGGGACTACATTCAAAAGCTGATCAAAGACCTGATCCATTCCGTGGTAGCCCGCCACTGCAATGGCGAAAACGCCATGGATTGGGATATTGAAAGCTTGGCCGAATACCTGGAAAGGCTGTGCCTGTTAAAGGGCACCATCGCCGCCCACCGCAAGGAAATGGACGGCTGGGAAAAGGAAGAGTTCCAGGAGTTTCTTGAAAAGCAGGCGGAAGTGTTCTATGCCGAACGCGAAACCATGCTTACCGAAATGGGCATAGATATGCGGGAGTTCGAGCGTGTGGTGCTCCTGTCCGCCGTGGACGCCAGGTGGATGGACCACATCGACGCCATGGACCACCTGCGGGACGGAATCGGGCTACGCGCTTATGGCCATAAGGATCCCGTAACGGAGTACAAGCTGGAAAGCTTCGAAATGTTTGAGGAAATGGTGCGCCTCATCCGGGAAGATACCGTTACCAGGCTGTATCAGGCCCGTGTGCAAAAGGCTCCCGAGCGTCATGCGGTTGCCACTCCTACTCAGGAAACCGGCGCCGATGCCAACGCCTTGCAGCAAAGAACCCTCCCCGAAGGCGGCAAGATCAGCCGCAACGCCCTGTGCCCCTGCGGCAGCGGGAAAAAATACAAACACTGCCACGGCAAAGACGAACAATAATGATAAGGATGTGATGGCATGATTGAACTGGATCAATTCCGGCAGGACCTGATCAGGATCCGTGAAAGCATTATGCAGGCAGGTGATGCACTTTAACATCGCTCGCATGAAGGAAGAAGCAGCCGAACTGGAAGAGGAAATGAATGCTCCGGATTTTTGGAACAATCTGGAACGTTCCACCAAAGTAAATCAGCGCATCAGCGCGCTTAAAAGCAAATTGGGCCATTATCAGAAGCTGAACAATGAGGCCGATGAAATCGAAGTGATGATGGAACTGGCTTTGGAAGGCGACGACGAAGACCTGGTGCAAGAGGCCGGACAGGCAATCAATACGCTGCGCAAGGATGTGGACGCGCTGGAGCTGGAAACGCTCATGCGCGGCGAATATGACAATTGCAATGCCATCCTTTCCCTGCATGCCGGCGCCGGCGGCACAGAAGCCCAGGACTGGACACAAATGCTTTACCGCATGTATATGCGCTACTGCGAGATCATGGGCTTCAAGTTAAAGCTGCTGGACCTTTTGGATGGCGATGAGGCCGGCATCAAGAGCGTCACCTTTGAGGTGGAAGGCGACAATGCCTACGGCTTTTTACGGGGCGAAAAGGGCGTGCACCGTCTGGTGCGCATCAGCCCCTTTGACTCAAACGCCAGGCGCCATACCTCCTTCTCCTCCCTGGACGTGGCACCCATGCTGGAAGATGAAGGCGCGTTCGTCGTCAATATGGAAGAAGTGCGCATCGATACCTACCGGGCCAGCGGCGCCGGCGGCCAGCACGTTAACCGTACCGACTCCGCCGTACGCATGACCCATATTCCCACCAATACCGTTGTGCAATGCCAGAACGAGCGCAGCCAGGTGCAAAACAAGGAAATGTGCCTGAAAATGCTACGAAGCAAGCTGCTGGAGCTGCACGAGCGGGAGAAGGAAGAAAAGATGTCGGATATCAAGGGCGAAATGAAAAAGATCGAGTGGGGCAGCCAAATCCGCAGCTATGTCTTCCAGCCTTACACCATGGTCAAGGATCACCGTACCGGCTTTGAATCCGGCAATGTGGACGACGTGATGAACGGCAACCTCTCCGGCTTTGTCACCGCCTATTTGAAAATGCAGTAAGGGACGCCAGGGGAGACTTTTTGAAAAAAGTCTCCCCTGGACCCTTTCAAAAACTTCTATCTAAACCAATTACTCCGATATTGTTGGCTTGTATTGCAAGGAATCATCCAATACAAGCAATCATAACAAGAGGATGTTTCCGAAGGTCCAGGGCTCCGGAGCCGAAGCGCCGCCTGTGGCGGATGAAGCGAGGCGGAGGAGGCTGGCGAAACGAGCGATGGGAGCGGAGCTAACCATCGCGACGATTGAGCCAGATGGGTAGGAAAGCCCTGGTCGCTCCCGCAGGAGCGAAATCCTTCCCCTTGTAATAAACTAAAATCCTTTTGCGCTTCAAAGAAATAAACTGCAGGTTAAAGTAAAAAGAATGAAGAAGATTTTTCAGGCCGCAGGATGCACGCTATTTACCTTAGCCCTTCTCCTGGGCCTTTTAAGCGGAGCAATACTCGCCGTGGCGGGAAACGCAAGCTATATGAACTCCATGTTCCTGCGCCACGCCGACCCCAGTATCACCGGCGTAGATGTTCAGGAATACCCTGGCTTGGCTGAAAAAATCACGGCTTACCTTACTGGCAGAGCCGATACATTTCAAACCACATTATTGGTCCATGGGCAAATGCGGGAAGCTTTTTCTGAAAAGGAACTCCTTCACATGCAGGATGTGAGGAGCCTGTTCGCCCTGTGCCGGTCCGTATTGTTGTTCTGCGCATTGATCGTAACCGTATGCCTTGCGCTGTCTCTGTTCCGTTTTCGCCCTATGCTTGTATTGCTTGCCCGCGGCTATGTCCGAATCAGCCTTCTCATTGCCGTGCTGGGTGCAGCCTTAGCCGTATGGGCATCCATTGATTTCATCTCCCTGTTTACATTGTTCCACCACCTGTTTTTCACCAATGACCTGTGGCTTTTAAACCCCAAGCAGGATCTGCTGCTGCAATTGATGCCGACTTCATTCTTCGTAGGCTATGCGGCCCGCATCGGACTATGCTGGCTTTTGGGTGCGGCACTTTTCTTTGTATCCGCCATCCTGTACCTGAAAAGAAGGAAAAAACAAGCATGACTTATGAAACACTCTGCCATGAGCAGGCCGGAAAGCTTAAAGACAAGGAATCGGTGCGAATCCTGGCACTGGAGACCTCCTGCGATGAAACGGCGGCGTCTATCGTGGAAAACGGACGCCATATCATAAGCAACGTTGTGTTTTCGCAAATCGACCTGCACGCACTGTACGGCGGCGTGGTGCCTGAGATCGCCAGCCGCGCCCATGTGGAAGCCTGCGACCGGGTGATCGACCAGGCGCTAATCGAGGCTGGGATGACTCTCTTAGAAGTGGATGCCATGGCCGTCACCTACGGGCCGGGCTTGGTGGGTGCGCTGCTTACGGGCGTTAGCTGCATGAAGGGCATGGCTTATGCGGCTGGCCTTCCATTGATCCCTGTCAACCACATCGAGGGCCACGTCAGCGCCAATTATCTGACGCACCCTGATTTGAAGCCGCCCTTTTTGTGCCTGGTGGTCAGCGGCGGCCACAGCCATCTGATTAACGTTACAGATTACGGCGTTTATCATTTGTTGGGCCAGACCCAGGACGACGCTGCCGGGGAGGCCTTTGACAAAGCAGCCAGAGTGCTTGATTTACCCTATCCCGGCGGGCCGCGGCTTGATAAGCTATCAGAAGAAGGCGATTACACCGTCTTTCCCCTGCCCCGGCCCCATCCCGAAGGGCGTTATGATTACAGTTTCTCAGGCCTAAAAACAGCCTTTATCAATGAAGCGCACAAACTGACCCAGCAGGGAAAGCCCCTGCCCAAAGCTGATATGGCCGCCGCCTTCCGCATGGCGGTTGTATCTTCCCTGTGCGAAAAGGCACTGCTGGCCTCAAAGGATATAAAAGCTCCGGCGCTAGCGTTAGCCGGCGGCGTTTCAGCCAACAGCCTACTTCGGCGAATGATGCAGGAGCAGTGCGATGCTGCCGGCATTCCTCTGTATATGCCCAGGCTTTCCCTTTGCACCGACAACGCGGCCATGATCGCCAGCGCTGCGTTTTATCGACTTATGCGTGGAGAGATCGCTAATCTTTCACTGAATGCACAACCGGCATTAAGGCTGGTATAAGCGAATATGTGAGGCATTCATGAAAACACTGATCTTCAATGGCTCTCCAAGGAAAAACGGCGATACATCAAGCTGCGTTAACAAAGTGCTGGAAGATTTAAAAGGCGAATACAAAATTGTCAATGCGTATGACTGTGGTATTCAACCGTGTATAGACTGCCGATATTGTTGGAAGAACAACGGCTGCCGCATCAATGATAGCATGCAGGAAGTCTATCAATACATCCAGGAATGCGATAACATCATCATTGCTTCCCCGATCTATTTTTCCGGGCTGTCAGGCGCATTGCTAAATGTGGGAAGCCGTTTACAAACCTTCTACTGTGCTAGATCATTTCGAAAGGAAAAACCCATTGAAAAGGTGAAAAAGGGTGCTGTTATCCTCATTGGAGGCGGAGACGGCAATATGGATCAACCCTATCACACCGCCTGTATTTTGCTGCACCACATGAATGCAAATAGCATTTATCCTGCAGTTTGTCATCATGATACGAATAACCAGCCTGCCATCGAAAATGAAGAAACACTATGCGGCATGCATGGCCTTGTCCGTTTTTTAAACGGCGTATAAAGCCAGTTAAAGGTGCCGATGTCCCATAAATACTCACAGTAAACTCTCTGCTTTATTTTTTTACCACAAATGTAAAGTTTGCTTGACATTTTCCTAATCCAGTCATATAATAGCAATGTAAAGCATGCTTTACACATTCGAAAGGAGAACCGTCCATGAAGAACAGATTGGAGGAATTGCGAAAGCGGCAGGGCATAGGCCAGGAAACGCTGGCGGACATATTGCAGGTGTCCCGCCAAACCATCAGTTCCCTGGAGAATGGGCGCTATAATCCATCCATCCTGCTGGCCATCAAAATCGCGAGGTATTTTAAGCTGCCGGTGGAAGAAATTTTTCTGTATGAGGAGGAAACAAAATGAAAATCAAACGGCTTTTGTATTTGGTAATTGCATTGGCGGGGCTTGCCTTGGTATTGGCTGGCGTCTTTTTGTTCCCGGAAGATGCGCAAAAAAAGGCAGCCGGCATATGCTACGGCGTGGGTTCGGCAGCCCTCGGGCTGGGTGCCGCATGGTTTATAAGCACATTCTTCCCCTCCTTAAACGATCCGGAAGCAAAGCGGCGCAATGCCATTGAGGCAGCGGATGAAAGAAATACCATGATTCGCGACAAGGCAGGGGCCATGGTGGAAAAGTGGACCACCTACGGGCTGACCGCCTGGATACTTGTGGAGGGGCTGCTGTTTAATGACGTATTGCAGATCCTGCCGCCGCTTTTCCTGTTGATAGCGCGCTTCATAGTATCGGTTTACTATATCAGCCGGTACATGAAAACCATGTGATTTGGTTTTTCATTTATATACGCAAAACGCTCCTTACCTGCTGAAAAGCCGGATGGAGCGCTTTGGTTATCAGGGCACAAGAGCAGTTTCATCATTATCCGTTTTTCAGCAAGGCGATATATGTTTCCATATCGTAAATTCTATGGGTAAGGAACCTTCCATTTTTGATGATCCCAAATGTTCCGTAAGGGAAAGGGGCATTTTGGGCGTCAACGCAGGTATCCATTTTTTGAAACTTGATTTCAAGGCCACATTCTTTTGACGCGCCCGCGATATTCTTTATGGCATAGTCAAACATTGGACATTGATCATATTCAAAACATCCGGCAGACAAATTTAATCTTACAAATATCCCAGCTGCTTGAACAGGAATACAAACAGAAAAATGGTTACGAGTGACGCAACGGTAGTGAAGGCCACCAGCTGCCCCGCCAGCTTCCCGTCCGCGCCCATCTGCTGGGCCATGGTATAGCTGGAAACAGCGGTGGGCGATGCAAACAAAACCATCAGCCCCAACAGCGCTTCACCCCTGAACCCAAGCAGTACCGCCACGGGCAGAAAAATGCCAGGCACCAGCACCATGCGGGCAAAAAGCCCCAGGGTGATCTGCCTCACATTTTCCTTTGCATCCGACGCGTGGAGGGAGCCGCCCAGCGTAAGAAGGCACAGGGGAGTAGCCACAGCGGACATATCCTTGACAGTCTTTTTGATTACCGCGGGCAGAGGGATGCGAAGCACCAGCACAACTATGCCAAGGATAGCAGCAATCACCAGCGGATTTTTAACGATGCTCATGGCGATGTGCCGGGCGCTTACCTTTCCCATACGGAAATATTCCAGTATATAAACGGCCAGCGCGTTGCTCAGCGGCACAAAGACGCTCCCAAGCAGCGCTACGGAGGCAGCATTCCCTTCCCCATACAGCGAAACGGCAATCGCCAATCCAAAGATCAAAAAGTTGCTGCGAATAATGGCCTGGATCAGGGACGCGCGCTTTTTATCATCTTTTTCAAACTTAGGGATCAATACCATCGACAGGCCAAATGTCAATAGGACGCATGCGATGGTATAGCCCATCAGGCCAAGATCGAACGCCTGGTTCAAATCCACCGTATACAGGTTTTGAAACAGCAGGACCGGCAGAAAGATGCGAAAAGCAATGGCGTCCACCCTTCTCAGCACCGCTTCGTCCGCCAGGCCGCACCGCCTGACGCCCACGCCTACCATCATCATCAGCAGCAGCGGCAGCACCACTTGGGCCGATACGATAAGATTCTCCAATAGTCTCCTTCCCTTCCCTTTCCGACATATTAAAATGTTATATAGAGGCTTTTTCAGCCTTTGCTTCACGGCCGGCTTGTGCCTTCAGATACATAAACAATCCAAGAAGCACCACCGCGCCGCCGATTAGCAGCAGCGTACCGGGCTTTTCATCAAACATAAGCAGTGCCCAAAGCATGGCCCCGACCGGTTCCCCCAACAACGCGAAGGATACCACATGAGCGCTTACCATCCCCAAAGTATAAGTGAACACCGCATGGCCCAACAGCGTGCAGCCAAGTACCAGCCCGCAAAGATACCATACTGCTCCGCCAGGCAGGCGGAAGCCTCCGCCAAGCGGCAGCAAAATGGCCAATATAAAGGCTGTAGCCAGATATACAAACACGGTGTAGCCCAGCGCGGGCATGTTTTGGCGCGCATGGCGGCCGCACAGCCAATGACCGGCCATGGCCACCGCGCCAAGCAGCGCCATCAGGTCACCGCCTATATCTCCGCCCAGCCCGCCCAGGCTGTTGGCGCCGATCAAAAGCGCGCCAAGCAAAGCCACCAGCGCCCCGGGCCGGGCAGATTTTTGCATCGGTTCATGCAGCAAAAGCCCCGAAAAGGCCGCCACAAACAGGGGCTGGGTGCAAACCAGCGCCACCGAAGCAAAGGTGCTGGTGCTTTTAAGGGACGTCATCCAGGTATAATAGTGCAGCGCCAGGAAAACGGCAGCCAGCAAGCCGAAAAAGAGCTCACGCATAGGCGCGTGCAGCACCGCCGAGAGGGAAGAACGTGTTTCCCCTTCGCGCTTGCGCAATGAGAATGGCAACAAAAGCAGTCCGGAAAAGAGCATACGCAAAAAGGCCACGGTAACCGGGGTAGCGTCCTGCAAAAGCGCTCCCTTCACCAGCGGCCCGCTGTAGGATACCATCACAACGCCCAGGATCACCAGCAGATAGGCTTTCTTTTGTGAAGCAGGCATGGTGCATCTCCTTTTTTTGCCTATAGCATTTGAAACAATAGATACTTAGGACTGCGTTCTTTGAATAATGGATTGCGATGAACACGACCTTCAGCAGAAAAGCCAATAAACAAACGGCGCCGTAGGGGCACTCATCTCAAAAGAGGTCTCTCCCGCTATTTATCCGTTTTCGTCTCTTTCTCCCCGTTCTCCCGTTCGCGCCGGCAAAGCCAGACCATGAGCACTGCGATGTCCGCCGGAGAAACGCCTGGTATGCGCGCCGCCTGGCCCAGGGAGCGGGGGCGCTGCCGATCCAGCTTCTGGCGGGCTTCGATGCGCAAAGCGTCCATGGCAAGGTAAGGCGCATCGGCGGGCAGCAGAGCGTTTTCCATGGCCCGAGCTTTGGAGAGTTGGGATTCCTGTTTGCGCAGGTACCCGTCATACTTGACGGAGATTTCTGCCTGTTCCGCCGCGGCGGGAGAGGCGGATTGAAGCTCCGGCACAAGGGACTGCATATGGGCAAACGTAACCGCCGGCCGGCGCAAAAGCTCCTCCCCGGTAAGCGTGCCTGGGCAGGGCGGCTCGCCAAGGTCCTCCAACAATTCCTCCCGCTCTTTCGTGGGTGGCAAAGTCAGCGAGGCCAGCTTTTCCCGCAAAGCCTGCGTTTCACGTGCCTTTGATTCTGTACGGCGCATCCGCTCCTCACCGGCCAGCCCGGCCTTGTAGCCAAGCTCCGTCAGTCGCAGGTCGGCATTGTCCTGGCGCAGATAAAGCCTGTGTTCGGCACGGCTGGTCATCATCCGGTAGGGCTCATCGGTGCCCTTGGTGGTCAAATCGTCCGCCAGTACGCCGATATAGGCCATATCCCTGGTGATAATCAGCGGCTCTTTGCCCTTCAGCTTCAGCGCGGCGTTGATGCCGCTGAGCAGCCCCTGGGCGGCCGCCTCTTCATAGCCCGAGGTGCCGTTCACCTGCCCGGCAAAGTACAGGCCGGGAATGGACAAAGACTCCAGCGTAGGTTTCAAGCACCTGGAATCGATGCAGTCATATTCAATGGCGTAAGCCAGCCTGGTCAGGATTGCGTTTTCCAGGCCGGGGACGCTGCGGTACATCAGCCACTGCACATCCTCCGGCATGCTGGAGGACATGCCCTGCACATACCATTCAAAGCTGTTTGATCCCTCCGGCTCCAGGAACACCTGATGCCGGTCCTTATCGGCAAAACGGTTGATCTTGTCTTCAATGCTGGGGCAGTACCTGGCGCCGGTACCCTTGATGTCACCCCTGAACATGGGCGCGCGGTGCAGGTTTTCCCGAATGATTTGATGCGTGCGTTCGTTGGTCCAGGTAAGATAGCACTGCATCCGGTTTACAAGCTCCCTATCCGTCAAAAATGAAAATGGCGTCACCGGCTCGTCTCCGGGCTGAGGTTCCATTTTGGAAAAGTCGATGGACCGCACATCCACACGCGCCGGCGTACCCGTCTTGAACCTGCGCAAGGCAAAACCCAGGTCAATAAGCGCATCAGAAAGATGATTGGCAGCCAGCAGCCCCTGGGGGCCGCCGTTCCAGTGGGTTTCACCAATGATGATACGGCTTTTCAAATACACGCCGCTGGCGATGATCACGGCCTTGCAGGATACATGTTCCCCGGTAGTGGTTTCGATGCCGGAAATTTCTCCGTTTGCGGTCAGTATGCAGGATATTTCACCCTGGCGAACGGTAAGGTTCTTCTGCGAAAACAGCGCGGCCCGCATGCGGTTCTGATAGGCCTGCTTGTCCGCCTGAGCGCGCAGGCTGTAAACGGCCGGGCCTTTTCCCCGGTTGAGCATGCGGCTTTGCAAAAACGTATCGTCGATGGCCCGGCCCATCTCGCCGCCAAGCGCGTCCAACTCCCTGACCAGATGGCCTTTGGATGTGCCGCCGATCACGGGATTGCATGCCATCAAAGCGATAGCGTCGATGTTTAACGTATATAAAAGGGTGGGAATACCCATGCGGGCAGCTGCCAGCGCGGCTTCGCAGCCCGCGTGTCCCGCACCCGCAACAACCAGCTGACAGGCCATATAGCATCCCACCTTTCCGTTTCAAAACGCATTTATTATACCACGCACAACCCTGCATGCAAAGGGACAAAATGCTCCTTAAAGTATTAACACAATTTGGCAACAGGAAACAAAATCAAATCTGCATTTATATAAGAAGAAACCCTTTTCTTTTTGCCGCCAAAATGGTATAATGAGTGGTCGGATTTTTTGTCAGGCGGTGAAAAATGCCATGATGCTGCACCTGGGTTCCGGCCGAAGTGTTCCCTTTTCACAGGTGGTTGCTCTCATAGATCTCAGCCTGGAAAAGACGAGGGACACGCAATCGCTGTTGATGGGCATCAAGGCATTGGGGCATCTTCAATCCCTGGGGGAGCCTGCCAAGTCCTTGGTCTTGGTTCAGGAAAAGAGCGGGCAATGGTGCTATCTCTCTCCCCTTTCGGTAAGGACCCTGGTCCGCCGTGTCCATGCAAATTTCAAGTAAGCGCAGGTGGTCTTTATGTCGGAGCATCCCATTGAGAAGAATCCCCTGGGCCCGCCTCCCGGAAGCAGCCAGGGTGCGGGTCATGTAAACCATTATGATGAAACGCAAATCCAGGTGCTGGAGGGGCTGGAGGCTGTACGCCGCCGTCCAGGCATGTACATAGGCTCCACGGATGTGAGGGGCCTGCACCATTTGGTGTACGAGATCGTGGACAATTCCATCGACGAGGCGCTGGCGGGCTTTTGCACGCAGATACTGGTCACCATCGAAAAAGACGGCAGCGTCAGCGTCAAAGACAACGGCCGCGGCTTCCCGGTAGGCATCCATCCTAAAATGGGCCGCCCTGCCGTAGAGGTCTGTTTGACCATGCTTCACGCCGGCGGCAAGTTCGGCGGCGAAGGTTATAAGGTTTCCGGCGGTCTGCACGGCGTTGGTGCATCCGTGGTGAACGCCCTAAGCAGCAAACTGATGGTGCTCGTTTATCAGGACGGGAAGATTTATCAGCAGGAATATGCCCGCGGCAAGGTCCTTTATGACCTGAAGGTGGTCGGTACAACGGATAAAACCGGCACCACCATTCAGTTCTGGCCGGATGTGAAAAGCGATGAAAATTCCGACGGCGTGTTTGAGACGGGCGACTTCCAGTATGACGTGCTCACTACCCGCATGCGGGAAATGGCTTTTTTGAACAAGGGCGTGCGCATCATTTTACGGGACGAACGCCCTGAGGAACCTGTCGAAAAAAATTATTGTTACGAAGGCGGCATTCGGGAGTTTGTAAAATACCTGAACCGCAACAAGGAAGTGCTCTTCCCCGAGCCCATTTATATTGAGGGCGTCCGGGGTACGACAACGGTTGAAATAGCGCTGCAGTACAACGACAGCTATACCGAGAATATTTATACCTTTGCCAATAATATTCACACGCCCGAAGGCGGCACCCACCTGGTGGGCTTTAGTACCGCCCTCACCCGCGTCATCAACGATTACGGCCGCAAGTATAAGGTTTTGAAGGAAGCCGACACCAACCTAAAGGGCGAGGATGTGCGGGAAAGCCTTACCGCCATTGTCAGCGTCAAGCTGATCGAGCCCCAGTTCGAGGGCCAGACAAAGAGCAAGCTGGGCTCCAGCGAGGTGCGCGGCATCGTGGATTCCCTGATGGCCGAGCAGCTATCCACATACCTTGAGGAGAACCCCTCCATCGCAAGGGCCATCATGGACAGGTGCTTAGGCGCCGCCCGGGCCAGGGAAGCCGCCCGCAAGGCCCGCGACCTTACCCGCCGCAAGACGGTGCTGGAATCCGCCAGCCTGCCCGGAAAACTGGCCGACTGTTCCGAGCGCGACCCCAGCAAGTGCGAGATCTACCTGGTGGAGGGCGACAGCGCCGGCGGCAGCGCAAAAACAGGCCGCGACAGGCACTTCCAGGCCATACTGCCCCTTCGCGGCAAGATCCTCAATGTGGAAAAGACCAGGCTTGACAAAGCCTTGTCCAATGCGGAAATCAAGGCCATGATCACGGCTTTCGGCTGCGGCATAGGCGACGATTTCAATCCGGATAAGCTGCGTTATCACCGCATTGTCTGCATGACGGACGCCGATGTGGACGGCAGCCACATCAGAATTCTCATGCTCACCTTCTTCTACCGCTACATGCGCCCGCTCATCGAACAGGGCTATGTGTATATTGCCATGCCGCCGCTGTACAAGGTGACAAAGCAAAAGCAGGAATATTACGTCTACGACGACGCCGAGCTGGAGCAGCTAATGCAGCGCATCGGGCGCGACCCCAAGCCTGAGATCCAGCGCTACAAGGGCCTTGGCGAAATGAGCAGCGAGCAATTGTGGACCACCACCATGAAACCGGAGACACGCACCATGATGCGTGTCACCGTGGATGATGCCATGGCCGCCGACGAGGTGTTTACGCTTCTCATGGGCGACAAGGTGGAGCCGCGCAAAGAGTTCATTGAAGAAAACGCCACGCTGGTCACGGATCTGGATGTGTAATCCGCCGGTTCATCCTTATGTACATGAGGTGAAAGCATGATCGAGGATCGTTTGATTCCCATAGACCTGGAGCAAGAGGTAAAACGGTCGTTTATTTCCTATGCCATGGCCGTTATCATCAACCGTGCGCTGCCTGATGTGCGGGACGGTTTGAAGCCCGTTCACAGGCGTATTATCTATGCCATGAACGAGCTGGGCATGACGCCTGACAAGCCCTTCCGCAAGTGCGCACGCATCGTGGGCGATGTGCTGGGCAAATACCACCCCCACGGCGACAGTGCGGTATACGAGGCCATGGTACGCCTTGCCCAGGATTTTTCCACCAGGTATATGCTGGTGGAAGGCCAGGGCAACTTTGGTTCAGTGGACGGTGACGGCGCCGCCGCAATGCGTTACACCGAAGCCCGTATGAGCAAGCTTTCCGTTCACCTGCTTGGTGAAATCGATAAGGACACGGTGGATTTCTATCCTAACTTTGACGAAACGCTGATGCAGCCATCCGTGCTCCCCAGCCGCTACCCGAACCTGCTTGTCAACGGCTCCAGCGGCATTGCCGTGGGTATGGCCACCAATATCCCGCCCCACAATCTGCGTGAGGTCATTAATGGCGTCATCTGCATGATCGATAAGCCCGACGCGACGCTGGATGACCTGATGGAGCATATCAAGGGGCCTGATTTCCCCACCGGCGGCGTGATTCTTGGCCGCAGCGGCATCAGGGAGGCCTACCATACCGGCCGCGGCAGAATCATAACCCGTGCCAAATCGGAAATCGAGCCTATGCCCAACGGCCGCAACCGCATTGTGGTTACAGAAATCCCCTATATGGTCAACAAGGCCCGGCTGGTGGAGAAGATCGCCGAGCTGGTGCATGAAAAGCGGCTGGAGGGCATTTCCGACATCCGGGACGAAAGCGACCGCAAGGGCATGCGCATGGTGATTGAGCTGAAAAAAGATGTGCAGCCAACCATTGTTTTGAACTACCTGTACAAACACACTCAGATGCAGGAAACCTTCGGCGTGAACATGCTGGCGCTGGTAAACGGCAAGCCGCAGGTATTATCGCTTAGGGAAATGCTGTACCACTACATCCAGCATCAGAAGGAAGTAGTCACCCGCCGTACCAAATATGATCTGGACAAAGCGCAGCAGCGGGCTCACATCTTGGAGGGCCTGCTGAAAGCCTTGGACCATATCGACGAGATCGTGCGCCTCATCCGCGCCAACAAGGATATGGCCACCGCCCGGCAGGCGTTGATGGAAAACTTCGACTTCACCGAAAAGCAGGCCCAGGCTATCCTGGATATGCGCCTTGGCAGGCTTACTGGCCTGGAGCGGGAAAAGCTGCAGGAGGAATATCAAGAGCTTGAAAAGACCATTGCGGACCTCTGCGCCATTCTTGCGGATGAAACGCTGCTCATGAACGTCATTAAGCAGGAGATTTCCGTCATACGCGATAAGTTTGGCGACGACCGGCGCACGGAGCTGACCGCAATCGAAGGCGAAATCGATGTGGCGGACCTGATCCAGCAGGAAGACATGGTCGTTACCCTCACCCACTACGGCTATGTCAAACGCCTGCCCAAATACACCTACCGCGCCCAGAACCGGGGCGGCAAGGGCGTAATGGCCATGACCACCAGGGAAGAGGACTACGCCGAACAGCTTCGCGTCATGAACACACATGACGATATCATGTTCTTTACCAACCTGGGCCGGGTATACACGTTAAAGTGCTACCAGATCCCGGAGGCCGGGCGCACCGCGCGCGGCACCGCCATCGTAAACCTGTTGCAATTGACCGGCGGCGAAAAGGTCACCACCATGATCCCCGTGCCGGATGAAACGGAAAACCACTTCCTGATGATGGCCACCAGGGACGGCATGATCAAGAAAACGCCTATGGCCGAGTTTGATAATCTAAGAAAGAGCGGCCTCATCTCCATCATACTGAAGGAAGAGGACGAACTGGTGGATGTGGAACTGACCGACGGCACCCAGGAACTGCTCATTGGCAGCCGGCTGGGCAAGGCTATCCGCTTCAGCGAAAGCCATATCCGCGCCATGGGCCGTTCCAGCATGGGCGTGCGCTCCATGCAATTGGACGAGGGCGACACCGTGATCTCCATGGCCGTTATCGAGGATAAAGCGCAGGTGCTTGGCATCACAGCCAACGGTTACGGCAAGCGCACCGAGATCGACGAATACCGGGAGCAGGGCCGCAACGGCAAGGGCATCATCGCCATGAACCTCACCGACAAGACCGGCCCTCTGGCGGCACAGCTGCTTGTACAGCCGGAGGAGGATATCCTGCTCATTACAGACGACGGCACCATCATCCGCACCAGCGTTGCCGACATCCGCGTCTGCGGCCGCAATACCCAGGGCGTGCGCCTGATGCGCGTTGCCGAGGGCAGTCAGGTGGTGGGCGTCGCCCGCGCCGAGGCCGAGGAGGACGAAGGGACGGCAGCGGAAGAGACGCAGGAGACGCAGGAGACGCAGGAGACGGAAGAGAACGAGGAATAAGAGGGATATTTTGCGGGAGGGGCCTCTTTTGAAAAAGAGGCCTCTCCCGCTTTTTTCTGAAAACATTTAATGGGGAAAAGGTATCCGGCCAAAAAAGTGCAAACAAGTGTGCGGGCAGCACACCAAACATAGAGAGCTTATGCTATAATATCCCAAAATACGCCTGCGCCCTCTCGGGGAAGGCAGGTGACTCTTTCAATCCAAAACTGAATAGAATGGCGGTGTTTGCATGGAGATCATCCGGGAAGTAAAATGTGCGGGCTGCGGACAGACGAAAGCGTGCCATTCCACCGAATACGGCAAAGCACATAACGGAAAGGCAGTAGCGCTCGTTTCAAACGCTTTGCTTAAGGGCAGCTGGGAATCCAGAGTGACCATCAGCCTGTGCGATGACTGCATCGGGGAGAAGCCCCGCAATGTCCGGGCATTCAAACCCTTGCTCTGGGTCGTGCTTGTCCTCTCTTTCCTGTCGGTCTCATACGGGATAAATGACATGCACATCCATTTTTCATCGCCGGATATGCCCATAGGGTTCCCCATTATCATCGTAGGCGTGATCCTGGGCTGGATCGGATCAGCCGCCGGCCTATCGCATTTGTGGAAATTCAACGCAGCCTTTCTCGGAGGGCTTCTTTTGGGCTGGACTCCCATCCCGGCATTCATCATGCTATTTTCGTTAAAAAGAGCTGACCGGATCGCGTGGGTGAACAGCCAACTTTCGGAGAAGGCCAACGATACTTTCAATGAGGACCAAAAAAGGGTATCGGAGCTTCAAAAGAAAGACCCGAACGCTCTTTCTGACGAGGAAAAGAAGCTGCTCAAGGATGAGAAGATACGCCGCGACGTAGCGGAAGCCGAAGCCGCCAGCGAGAAAAGGTCCGTAAACGGAAAAGCGGCCGGCAGAGCTGCATTGGGGATTGTCTTTACCATTGCCATCGCCATCTGGGGGATCAGTACGTTTTCCCAGGGTAACTATATGACCTGGCTTGGTATCAAGCTAACACCTACGGGTTTTGCCCTTTTGATCGCGGCGTTTTTGATATATGACATTGTCACTCTCATATCCGCCGCCAAAGAAAGAAAGGGTTAGTACTGGAGCGCCGTCAAGGGGAAGCCTTTCTTTTTACGCCCGATATGATATAATCAGCAAATGTATCATTTGATCTATCATGGAGGGCAGAAAGCATGAGCCTGTTTTTGAAACGCCTCTCCCCGGCCGATGGCCCCGACATCTTCGCACTCACACAAGTGATTCCCAAGGAAGAAAACGGCTTCCAGAACACTGCCAACGGCCTTTCACCGGAAGAATTCCCGGCCTGGCTTAATAGGCAGCACAACATGTCCCTGGGAATAGAACTGCAAGAGGGCTATGTCCCCCAGATTGTCTACTGGCTGTATGATGAGAATCAGCCTGTCGGCATGTGCAAGCTGCGGACTCAATTGACCGAAGCATTGCTCAGGCGTGGCGGAAACATAGGCTATGCCATCGCCCCCTTCGCCCGCGGGAAAGGCTATGGCAAGGAGCAGCTGCGCCTTGTATTGCAGGAAGCAAAAAGACTGGGCCTTAAAAAAGTCCTTATTACAGCCAACAACGGCAACAAAGCCTCCATCGGCGTGGCACTGTCCAATGGAGGCGTCATTGAAAAGGTGTCGGAGGAAGAACACTATATCTGGATTATCCTCTGATAATTAACCGGAAAAGGCTCCTTCCCAGATGCGGGAGAGGAGCCTTTTGCGTGCCTTAACCTATTTTCTTATCCGTTTATTCTTTTCATTCCGTAGTCAAATCCTTAAGTGGCCTTATGTACCGTTTGTCCGCCCAGTAATACAGAATGATGCACAAAACCAGGGAAACTGCCTCAGCCAAAGGAACGGACCACCACACAGCCGCAAGGCCGCCAAGCCTGGACAGCAGGTATGCCGCGGGCAGAAGCACTACCAACTGCCGCACCAGTGATACGATCAGGCTCAGCATGCCGTTGCCGATGGCCTGGAACACAGTCGAAAGAATGATGCCTCCAGCCGCCATCAAAAACGCCAGAGAGATGATGCGCAGGGCAGGGATGCCCACACTAAGCATCTCCGCCGTGGCGTCAAACAGGGAAAGCATGAATCCGGGGAACAGCAGGAAGATGGCCGTGCCTACCGCCATAATGCCGCCGGCGTAAATAAGCGCCACACGAACGGCTTCATAAACGCGTTTGGCATTCCTTGCCCCGAAATTGTAACCGACAATTGCAACCAGGCCGCCGGTCAGCCCGAATACCGGCATGAACACAAAGCTCTGCAGCCGGAAATACAGGCCCATGACCGCCACAGCCACCGCGCTTAAGGCAGCCAGAATCAGGTTCAGTGCCATGATCATCAGCGAGCCTACAGTCTGCATGATGATGCTGGGTAGGCCAACTTTATAGATTTCCAGTATGGTTTTCCCTTCGGGCC
Organism: Bacillota bacterium; assembly: GCA_023415715.1. GTDB lineage: Bacteria > Bacillota > Clostridia > Christensenellales > Aristaeellaceae > JAEWAH01. Next base: position 14,852 of record JAEZJP010000210.1, on the reverse strand, counting down.
GGAACCCCCATACATGCAGCTTAAGTTCCTTGTTTTTGACCTGGTTGAATAGGAAACCCAATACCATAGATACCATCTGGCCGATGACAGTGGCGATCGCAGCGCCTTTAACGCCCATGGCGGGAACAAAACCCCAGCCGAAAATGAATATGGGATCCAGTATGATATTCAGCACGGCGCCGGTGATCTGCACGATCATGTTGTAAAACGTATTGCCCGTGCTTTGCATGATCCTGTCAATGGCAATAGAAACGAATATGCCCAAAGAATACACTGTGCAGATGCGAAGATAATCCGTACCCATTTGAAGCGTTATGGAATCCTGTGTGAACGCCCGCATAAAGATACCGCTGAAGAATAGGCCGAAAAGCGCAAATACGGCCCAGCCTACAAATGCCAGAAAGACGCCGTTTGCCGCCGCGCTGTACGCCTCATCCCTGCGTTTTTCCCCAAGGCGGCGGGAAATAAGGCTGTTGATGCCAACCCCTGTGCCTACCGCGATGGCAATCATCAGCATCTGAATGGGAAAAGCCAGCTGCAAGGCGCTCAGGGCCTGCTCCTTTTCCGGCATGCGGGACACATATATGCTGTCCACAATGTTGTACAGCGCCTGGATCGTCATGGAAAGCATCACGGGGAATGAGATTTTCAGTATCAGCCGGGGGATGGGCATGACGCCCATGCGGGCGGATGAATGCTGCTGCATGGGAAAGTTACCTCCATTTTAAGTATTGCCTGTCCATCATAGCATACAAAAAAATTGTGCGCAAAGGAAGAATTATAATGCACACATTAGAAAAAGATTAGAAAAATGGAAATCCCTCCCCTATTGCAAGGGAGGGACTTTGCTTCCTGTTACGCCTTTTCCAATCTCCTGATCCCGTCCTCCACCCTGCGCAGGGTTTCCGCCTTGCCCAGCAGATACGCGATCTCGATGGCCCCGCCTGGGGTGTTTGCCTGGCCGCTGATGGCGATTCGCAGCGGCCACAGTACTGCGCCATTCTTCTTTCCGCTTGTTTCAATGGAGGCCATCACAGCCTCGTGTATGGAAGCTTCCGTCCAGCCGGACACGTTTTCGAGTACAGGCTTCATCATTTGAAGCGATTCCAGGGAAACGGGCACGTCCGTCTTCATCTTCTTGTGGGTATAGATTTCCAGATCATACTCCGGAAGCTCATTAAGGAACCGTATCATGTCGGGCACACGGTTGAATACTTCGGTGCGGCCCTGCATCAGTTCTGCCAGACGGCGGTAATCCATCCCTTTGCCGGCGAGCGCCTGGTCAAACCAAGGAGTAACCTGTTTCACATACTCCTCAAAATCCATCTTGCGGATGTATTCGCTGTTGAACCAGGTCAGCTTCTCCATATTGAATATGGCGGGAGACTTGTTGAGGCCTTTCAAGTCAAAGACTTCCACCAGCTCATCGATAGTAAAGAACTCCCGGTCGTCCCCCGGGCTCCAGCCAAGCAGCGCGATGAAGTTGATGACGGCATCCCGCACATAACCCATGTTCAGCAAATCTTCAAAGGATGGATCGCCATGGCGCTTGGAAAGCTTGCGGGTAGCGTCCTTCATGACTACAGGCAGGTGCACATAGGTGGGCTTCTCCCAGCCAAAAGCCTCATACAGCAGATTGTATTTTGGTGTGGAGGACAGATACTCCGTGCCGCGCATTACATGAGTAATGCCCATCAGATGGTCGTCGATCACGTTGGCAAAATTGTAGGTGGGCAGCCCGTCCGCCTTGATAAGCACGTTGTCGTCCAGTATTTCGCATGCGGTCTCCACATGGCCGAACAGAGCGTCCTCAAAGGATGCTATGCCCGTTTCCGGAATGTTCTGGCGGATAACGTAAGGCTCCCCCGACGCCATGCGTGCCTTGGCCTCTTCCCGGCTTATATGCAGGCACTTCTTGTCATACTTAAAGGTTTCGCCCCTTGCCTGGGCCGCCGCCCGGCGCTCCTCCAGGTCCTCCTTGGTACAGAAGCATGGATACGCCGCGCCCTTTTCGATCAGCTCCATGGCGTAGGGCAGATACATATCCTTACGCTGGGTCTGGATATAAGGGCCATAATCGCCGCCTACATCCGGCCCCTCGTCATAGTATAGCCCGGCTGCCCGCATGGACTTGTAGATCAGTTCCACCGCGCCGGGAACCTCACGCTCCTGGTCGGTGTCCTCAATACGCAGAATGAATGTGCCCTTGTTCTTTTTCGCAAACAAGTACGTATACAGCGCAGTTCTCAGCCCTCCAAGGTGCAAATACCCCGTTGGGCTTGGCGCAAACCGCGTACGAACCATAGAGCCTCCTTCCCAGGGGACTCTGTCCCCTGGACCCCTGCCAAAGGGATATCATCCCTTTGGAATCCTCTTTTTTATGATATGGTGATATCTCTTTTCAACATCGGTGGCATAGAAAGCAAATGAAGGGTTTCGCGCCTGCGGGCGCGACCAGGGCTTTCCGATCGCCCTGGACCTTCGGATGCAAACTAATATAAATTACATTGCTATTAGCTGGGGAAAGCGTCCCCTGGCTACTTGTTCACTTTCGCCCAGCTGTCCTTCAACGAGACCGTGCGATTATACACAGGCAGTTCCTTTGTGGAATCGGGATCCTTGCAGAAATACCCCGTCCGCAAAAACTGGAAGGTTGCGCCATTTTCTGCCGCAGCCAGAGCCGGCTCGCCAAAGCCACGAACGACGATAAGGCTGTTTTTATTCAGGCGGCTGATGAAATCCTTCTTGTCAGGGGTTTCATTCTCCTGTGTTTCGTCGTCCTCATCTTCCTGATCGTTTTCATCGGCCAGCAGCGGCTCATAAAGCCTTGCTTCCACAGGCACGGCATCCGCGGCGTTCACCCAGTGCAGCGTGCCCTTCACCTTGCGGGAAGCGCCCTCGCTGCCGCTGCGGCTGTCCATATCCACGGTGCAGCGAAGTTCCGTAATATTGCCTGATTCATCCTTCACGCATTCGTCGCAGCGGATGATATACGCACCTTTCAACCTTACTTCGCCGCTGGGGAACAGCCTGAAGAACTTCTTCACCGGTTCTTCCATGAAGTCTTCCTGCTCAATATACAGTTCCCGGCCAAAGGTCACCTGCCGGGCACCCATCTCGGGATGATCCGGATGGTTCTCTAACTCAATACTATCCGTTTTTCCCTCCGGCCAGTTTGTGAGCACCACCTTCAGAGGACTTAAGACTGCCATCATTCTTGCGGCCTTTTCGCCCAGGTCCTCACGAACGCAATGCTCCAGGAAGGCAAAATCCACCACACTGTTGGCCCGGTTGAGGCCTACCCGTTCAATAAAGCTCCGCACAGCAGCGGACGTATAGCCCCGGCGGCGCATGGCGCACAGGCTGGGCATCCTGGGGTCATCCCAGCCGGTCACATACCCTTCCTCCACCAGCCTGCGCAGATAACGCTTGCTCATAATGGTACGGGTGATATTCAGGCGTGAGAACTCGATCTGGCGCGGGCGGCCCGGGAGCATATGTGCTGATTTAGCCACAACCCAATCGTACAAGGGCCGGTGATCATCATACTCGATGGAGCACAAGGAGTGGGTCACGCTCTCCAGTGCGTCGCCGATGGGATGGGCATAGTCATACATGGGATAGATGCACCACGTTTTGCCGGTGCGGTGATGTTCCTTGTACAGGATGCGGTACATGGCCGGGTCCCGCATGTTGATGTTGGGGGAGGCCATGTCGATTTTCGCACGAAGCACATACCTGCCTTCCGGGAATTCCCCGGCACGCATGCGGCGGAACAAATCCAGGCTTTCCTCCACGGGCCGGTCACGCCAGGGCGAGTTTTTGCCGGGGGACGTCAGCGTGCCCCGGTATTCCCGCATCTGATCCTGGGTGAGCTCATCCACATAGGCCAAGTCGCGCTTGATCCAGTCTTCAGCGATCTCATAGCACTTTTCGTAATAATCACTGGCGAAGAACAGTCCGCCCTTCCACTCAAAGCCCAGCCAGCGGATATCCTCCATGATGCCGTCCACATATTCCGTTTCTTCCTTGGCCGGGTTGGTATCGTCAAAACGCAGGTTGCAAAGCCCGCCGAATTTTTCCGCAGTGCCAAAATCCGCTACCAATGCCTTGCAATGGCCAATGTGCAGATATCCGTTGGGTTCGGGAGGGAAACGGGTGTGCACGCGCTGGTAACGGCCTGCCGCCAGGTCTTGGTCGATGGCATCCCAGATAAAGTTGGATCGTGCAGCTTCGTTTTCCATAAGATTACCTCCCGTTTCTCAAAATTGTTCTTTGTTTGTTTTTCCACAAAATTGGTGGATTGCATCATTATATCCGCAGTTGACCGAAATTACAAGACGAGCCAATAGGTTTTCCTTTCAAATATGCGCTTTTCCTGTTCCTTTCCTTCCTCTTCCAATCTTCTTCAGTTTGCTTTCCCAATGATGATAATCGTCTCACAACATGCGTTTACGCTTATTTTGATCCGTAATGATAACTCCGGATCTTCTTCAAGACCATGGAGGCCCTGGATCTGAAGCAGAAACCTGCCATCCCCCCTAACGAAGGGGCCGTCCCTGCAGGAGTGGTTTTCCCGGGGGCGGCCTCTTCCCTTGTCTTTATATTGTTCCCAGCATCAAATAGCGCTAAAGGACGAGGCTGGATGCAGCCATCTAACTTTCGTATGTATTTTGGCCGTATTAAAAGTGTGTATCCCCTATCGCTCCTTGACAAGGTAGTCAAACATGGATACAATGTTTAAAATGGTAAATAATGTGCCATGTTTTGGAGGCTGAGGGACATGTCCGACTATTTTTTGGGGAGTGCTGATACAATGCCGCCCGTCACGCTGGCGGTAGAAGGCATTCATGAACCCGATCCGCTGGCGCGGTCGAGCGGTGTGTGGATTCATGCCGCCGGAAGTGTCATGCTGCAGCCGGGGAAATATCCCGTTGCGTCCCATCCCCAGTGGCGCTGGGTGGCAGCGGACAGCGGAAAGCTGGACCTTACCTGGAATGAAGGCCACTGCCTGACCTTTGCGGAAGGGGAATGCTGCGCCATCCCCCCGGACACGGGCAATGTGGTGCTTTCCGCAGACGTGGAAGCCCGGGTCCTTTGGCTAGCGCTGGACGGGCCGTTGTCACCCATGTTTTTGACCAGGCTGGGTGTGCTATTGCATATGCCCATCAAGCAGGGTGCTCTTCCCTCCCAACTGTATCTTACCCGCCAGATCGTGCAGGTGATCGTGCGGCACACAGGCACCAGCGACGCATCCTTCCAGCTTCAACAGCTCATGTGGGGCATGCTGGCTTCCCATTCCGGCCAGCCGGTGGCCATGGACGCCATGCTGTCCCACGAGATTGCCAAGGTGGTGGATGCCCTTAGGGCAAACCAGTACCGGGACAACTTTTCCCTGGCGGATATGGCGGCCATTTCCCGAATGCCCATGGAAACGTTCCGCAAGCGGTTCGTGGCGGAGGTAGGCATGCCGCCCCTGGGCTATCTTCTGTTTTGCAAAATGGAGCGGGCAAAGGCGTTGTTGCAGGAACATTATTCCGTCAAGCAAGCAGGGGCGGAGGTGGGGATGCAGGACCCCTACCACTTCTCCAAGCAGTTCAAAAACATTGTGGGCATGAGCCCCTCCGCTTACGTCAAGCATGCGCTGACGGACAAGGACAAAAAAGAGCGCGGAAAAGCCGTGAAAGAGTGATATGTATCACCCGGGGCACTTATGTCCCGGGTGTTTTTTGTTTGGATAAATAAAAAACAGGCAGCCAGCATTAAGAAGGAGGCAGCCATGAAGAAAACCATTGTGGAAGATTACGAGTTCAACGTCAAAGTCCTTTCCGTCGGCCGCGATAACAATCCGGAACATTGCAGAATGGGATTTGAGCCAGGCGATACTTTTACATGCAAATATGACTGTCCGGCAGGCTTCTGCCCGAAAACCATGTTCAAGCTCCATACCCTTTGCGAAGCCGTGCGGGCTGGCGGAGATTTGCGGAATCTGGGCGGCGATGATCCCATGGGCATAAAATTCACATGTGCGGACGGAATCGTCAAGTTTTATCTGAGTGCAAAAAAGCTGGATGTGTAAGCACTATTGCTCCTTTTCCTGTTCTAGGTGCTGTTTGCAGCTCTCTTATTATGCGAACCAAGGCTGATAATAAAGATAGCAATGGTGTCATTATGCTACGTCTAGGCATTAATGCGTCTATGGCGATACACTCTGAAGGAGAATTCAACCCCGCAGACTTTCATTCTGAGCGCAGCGAAGGATCTTAAAGCAGCATGAAACTCCAAGATCCTTCGCTGCGCTCAGGATGACAGATGGGCTTAATAGAATTCTCATCCAAACTCCATTCACATCAAAGCGTAAAATTTGGATTAGTATTAGTCCTGTATGAATCCAGCTATTTTGTCCTCAATATCCTTTTTATATTTGCTAAACCAAATCAGGTGGCTCGGCGCAGGAATCATCATGAGTTCCGCGCCTGGTATTTGATCTGCTGCCTTTATGGAATTTTCAGGGCTTACGGATTTATCATAGGTGCTGGCAATAATCAAGGCCGGCACCGTAATAAACCGGCATTCATTGAATGTATGCTTTATGTCATTCGTAAATCCTGCTCCGGACCTCGAAGCAAGAAGAAATTTTAAAACTTGGCGGCGTTCATTTTCATCCCAGCTTTTTATAACTTCGTCAGCTTTAAGCGAACTCAGTGCCGGAAGCAATAGCTTAAGGAAGAAATCAGGAGCAAAATGTCCTATTTGCCGAAGGAAAGCCCAGGTAAATCTCTCACTGAATCTGTTAAATATAATTTGCGCGCCTCTTCTGGTGCGGGAATCCGGCCAAGATTCACAAGTTACGGCACTTTCAAGGATCAGCTTTTTAACCATACTTGGATAATTCCTGGCAAAATGCAGCGCTGTCCTTCCTGCTGCGGATATGCCTATTACAATGACTTTATCTATTATTAACGTGTCCAGTAAAGCGGCTAGAGTTTGTGCAAATTCTTCAGCCGTTTTGCCGGAAGATGAAGGCGTCCTGCCGTATCCTGAACGTGAAGGAATGATGATACGATAGCCTTTATTTAAAAAGAACTCCTCGTGTTCAAACGGGGAACAGCAACTGGTATGGCCACCATTTAAGACTAAAACAACTGGACCATTGCCTTCAGATCGATATTCAACTAATCCTCTTTTTGTCTTAACTATTTCGACCATACTTTTGCCAATGCTTTCTATAGATTATAAAAAGGACGCCTTGGCGTCCTTTTTTGCTTACTTAATTCCCGCTTTGGCAATCGGCACGTCTCCGTCCTCCACGTCCGCATTAGGCAACAGCTTAGGCCGTACGGGCAAATGGACTTCCTTCTTTTCCAGCCGCTTGATCTTGTGCTCCGTCTTGACCCACTGGCTCTGGCGGCGGTAACGGAACAGGCCTACGATCTGGGAGCAGGTGGCAAGCGCCACATTCAATACAAAGCTGAATGCCATCTTGGGCAGCGTGCGAAGCCGCATGGGTACCTTATTGTCCATCCAGTCCGCCAGATAGAACAGCAAAAAGAAGCTGTAAAAGAGAATGGCAACGGAAATCACCGTGGAGCCCCAACCGCTCTGGGCGGCTTCCGCGGCCGCATCCGTGGTGGTGTTGGCAGCAGCCATGGCGGTTGTAGCCAGCGCAACCCCGGCCTTCTGGCCGGCTTCCGCGATCCTGTCTATAATATAGAACACGAAGGAGGTGAAGAACTGGAACACTATCACTACATTGCAGGTGAGGCTGTACATGTATGTCAGAATAGAAACGGCCTCTTTGCCTGATATGCGCGACTGCTTCACAGCCTGGAACACCTTCTTTGTATTCCTGAGCGTTACAAACCAATGTCCCTGGGCCCAGCGGGTGCGCTGGCGGTAGCTGGCCCAGGCACTGGTGGGTTTTTCGTCGTACACGCGGACGTTATGGTTCCACAAAATCCGCTTTCCGGCGATGGTTGCTTCCACCTGAATCTCAAAATCCTCCGTAAGCGACATCGTGGTCCAGCCGCCGCGCCCGTACAGGTATTTTGTATCCACCGCAAAGCCTGTTCCGCCGATAGTGCAATTCAGCTTAAGGCGCGACTTTGACAGTTGAAAGAAACGGTTTGTAATGGTATAGCTTGTATAATAAAACCAGGCGATGATTCCTTTTTTGTTTTTGGCACCAAGGTAGCACTGTATAAATTCAGGCTTGTTCTCGCTGATATACTGGCTGTTGACCTCCAGGAACATGTTGGGGTCGATCAGATTATCTGCGTCAAAAATCATCAGCAGATCATATTTGTCCTGGTACCCTTCCAGTGTGTTCAGAGCTTGATTCAGCGCAATAGGCTTGCCCGTGGGCGCATTGGGGGAAGCCTTTTTCAGCGATATTACGTTGGCGCCCATCTGGCGCGCCACTTTTTCAGTCTGGTCGGAACAGTTGTCGGCGATGATATAAAAGTCATACAATTCCCGGGGGTATTCCATATGGTTCAAATTATCGATAATATCCGGTATGACCGTTTCCTCATTATGCGCCGGAACGAGAACCAGAAAGCGCATCTGGGGAGGATGATCCTCATACCCCTTCTCGCGGCGTTTGAAGCCAAATATACTCAAATATAACTGATATAATGCCAAAACTGTAACGACAGCCCCGAAGAATGAGGACATGATTCCCAGGATCATGCGTACCGTCTGCACAATGTAACCTCCCCGGCCTCAAGGCGTCTGCTTTTCGCGCCATGGCCTGCTTATGCAGCAAAGAAAGACGAATGCAAAGTATTAAACAATATTTTTCCGGTCTTTGTCAAGTACATTCTTATGGATGGCTGTCATAAAAGGTACAGCCGCCAATAAATTCCCGCAGGATGGAAAGCGGCGGAATCTCGCTTGATGCGTCCTCCGGCATGGGAAGAAGATAGTGAAGCGTCTTGAGCAAACGCCTGGACAAAAGGTAGTTCGGATTTTCCGATGGAATGGCCTTCAATAGGTCATAGGCCACGGATTTCAAAACAGGAAGCTCGTAATGGAGGGTGGTATTGAACATTACATCCGCTTCCTCCTGATAGGGGAAAATCCACTTGTCTTCCCCACGGCGAACGCTTTCCCACATGTTCAGCGTTGCATCGGGAGCGGTGCCACGGAATTGAAAATCCCGCACAATCCGGCGTAACAGTCGCACATCTGTAGTGCGGATGCGGTTGTGGTGGTCCAGGTTGACACAGGTGAGGGCGCTGACATAGATGCGGAAGATCATTTCTTTGGGCAGGTGGCCGGTCAAAAGCGGGTTCAGGCCATGGATGCCTTCCACTACGATGGGCTCATCCGCATCCACGCGCATGGGTACCCGTTTCTCCTCCCGGCGGCCCGTTTGAAAGCTGAAGCGCGGCATTTCCGCCGTTTCTCCGCTTAGCAGCCGTTTCAAACAATCCTCGAACAGTGGGATATCGATGGTATGGATGGATTCCAGATCCACGCTGCCGTCCGGTTCCGGGGGAATATCTGCCCGGTTCAGGTAAAAATCATCCAAAGATAATAACGCGGGACGCAGGCCCAATACCTGCAAATGAATCTTCAGCCGGTTGGAAAATGTGGTCTTTCCGCTGGAGGAAGGCCCGGAAATGAGCACAAGCCGGGCTTTACGCCTGCGTATCACATCGGCGATGGCGGCGATGGATTTATCGTGAAGCGCCTCGTTGACGCGGATAAACTCCCGGAACTTGCCGGTTCTTATCATATCGTTGATATCCGAAACATTGGTGGCGTCCAGTATCTCGCACCAGCGCTGGGATTGGGCAAATATGCGCAGATGCTTGGGCCTTTCCACATAGGGCGCTGGGACGGCGGGATTCTCCGGCCCCGGCATCTGGATCACAAGGCCCGGATGATGCGGCCGAAGCGCAAATACAGATACCCAGCCCGTGGAAGGCAGCATGGCACCATAGAAATATTCCCACATGCCGCCGCAGAGGTACACTGGAAAATCGTAATTGGGGCGGTAGGACAAAAGCTGTACCTTGTCCTCCTGGCCTTCCTGACGAAAGTATTCTATGGCCTTGTCCCGGTTCCAAAGCTCCTTCTCAAAGGGCAGGTTGCTTGCCACAATGGACCGCATCTCGCTTTCCAGGCGCTCTACGTGCTTTTGGGTCAAGGTCCTGCCCAGCAGCTTCAAAAAAAGCCCGTAACCGATGCTGTTGGCTATGCGCACCTGCATCTTTGGGAAAAGCTTTCTGGCAGCCAGCAGAAACACGAACCTGAGAGACCGCTCATAGATGCGGCGGCCTTCCTCGTGCTGGAAGGTAACGGAGGTCAGCGCCATACCGTCGCTTAGCGGCTGGTTCAGTTCCAACACCACGCCGCCCCACATGAGGGCCAGCACCTGGCTTGCTTTTTCAGGCCAAAGCCTATTTACCACCTGTGATGCCGTGGCGTTCACAGGGAATGTCCCCTCACGTTCGTCCAATACGATCCTCATGCCCCGTTGATCCTTTCTGCAGCCGGATAAGCGGCAACGGATTCAGCCTGCCCCGCCATTATGTAAAGTTATGCTTCATCTTCAAAAGGCATGCTGGAGCGGATTGCCCGCTGCAGCGCAAGATCAGGATCCATGATGGTTTGCTTTTGCTCAAGCTGCAATTGCTTGGTATGCACATACGCATTGTTCTGCTTTGTAGCTAAAGCCACCATGGAGACCATACTCACCTGGCCGTCCTCCATCAGTGCAAACCGGAGCCTGGCAAACAGGCTTCCATGGTCCTTGCATTTGGCGATGGCCACGAATTTATCCGGCGACTGTGCCACATAGGGCGCTTCCAGCTTCGCTCTCTGACCGCAAACAGGGCATTTGGGCTGCTGGACAGCTTCCGAATTCAGCGCTTCACGTATGGAGCCAAAGGATGAGGCGGGAGATTTCAAGCGGCGTGCGCGTTCCACATGCAAAAGCTTCCTCGGCTGCTGGGCGTAGCGGAGCACTGCGTCCGGTTCGGGAAGGCGGCTGAAAACAAGGGCGGTATAATAAGCGTCATGCAGCGCATTATGAAAATTTCTGTCTTCCTGTGTCTCGATCTGCAAATAATCCATGGCGGCCTTCAGGCCTTTGCGGTCCTTGCCCATTTCAAACGCATCGCTGAACAGCCGCTGTATATCGCACAACGGCGGAAGCTGCATATCACACTGATGAAAGTCCATGTTCTGCTTGAGCACGGATACATCGTCGCAGCCCCAGGTGAGCAGCAGGTAATCCTCGCCGCACCAGGCAGAAAACTGCTCCATGGCCTCCATAAAGGTAGGCGCGCCCACCAGCATTTCATCATCCAGCTGAGTCATGCGCCTGATGCGGGGATGGATCTTTACATAATGGACCGGCCGGATCGGCAGAGATAGCGTATCCACAATCTGCATATCCTGGCTAAGCTTGACGGCGCCGATTTGGATCATCTCAAACATCAGCTGGTCCCCCACCGCTTTAAACACCTGGCTTTGGTAGGACATGGGCTGGTTCCATTCCAGATCGATTACAATATACTGCATATGTCTATAACACCTTTGGTCCAAATTACAATAAATCTTTTGCAGCGCTTCGGCCGGCCAGCGCGCCTGATGCGAAGGCGATGTGAAGGTTGAAGCCGCCCGTGTGCGCATCCACATCCAGCACTTCCCCCGCAAAATACAATCCGCGGAGAAGCTTGCTTTCCATGGTGGCGGGGTCTACTTCTTTAACGGTGACGCCGCCCCTTGTTACAATAGCCTCCTCAAGAGGCCGGGCTCCGGATACGGGCAGCGGCAGTTCCTTCAATAACGCCCCTATGTTAAGCCGTTCCTGCCTGGAAATCTGATTCACCGGCTTATCGTGAGGGATACCAACAAGTGCAGGGAAAATCTCCGCCAGCTTGCCGGGCAAAAGCCCCGGCATCACGCTTAAAAATTGCTTGCGGCTCATGGCATCAAAATCCCGCAAAAGCCTGGCCTGCAGCTGTTCCTGGCTAAGCCCCGGCTTTAGGTCCAATGTCATCTGCCACACATCCGGCGGAAAATCCACCATATGACTGCTGGCTTCCAATACCAGCGGCCCGGAAATGCCAAAGTGGGTAAAAAGCATTTCCCCCAGCTCGCTGAAAACCTTCTTGCCCCGGCATTTGGCTGTCAGCCGCACGTTTTTAAGCGACAGGCCGGTCAGCTGCCCGGGCCATGGTTCGCCGCACGTGAGCGGAACAAGGGAGGGTTTTAATGGGGTAACAGTGTGGCCCGCTTCCTCCGCCAGGCGGTAGCCGTCTCCTGTGGATCCGGTGACGGAATAGCTTTTCCCGCCGGTGGCCACAATCACAGCACCCGCCTTCACCGTTTCCCCCGATGTAAGCGTGATTCCGCTTACGCGCCCATCGCTCACAAGCAGACTTTGCACCCTTAAGTTAAGCTTCACCGTTACGCCGGCTTTTTGCATTTCTCCCGCCAGCGTCCGCGTCACGTCGCTTGCTTTATAGCTCTTGGGAAACACGCGGTTTCCCCGCTCCACAACAAGGGGGCATCCCGCGCTTTCCAGCAGCGCCATCAGGCTTTCCGGCGGAAGAAGGCTCAGAGCACTGTACAAAAACCTGGGATTATGGGGCACCTGGCTTAAGAATTCTTCCAGGCCGCACTGGTTGGTTACATTGCAGCGGCCCTTGCCCGTGATGTAAATCTTCTTGCCCAGCTTTTCGTTGCGCTCCAGCAGTGTAACCGATACGCCTTCACGTGCTGCGAAAAGGGCTGCCATCATACCGGCGGCGCCGCCGCCCACGATTACGATACTACTCATTTTCCTTCATCAGGTACACCTTGTTGGCATCCCAGATGCTCTCCAGCTGCTTGAAGTGCTCGCTCAGTTCCTCCCTGCGGTGCAAGCCCAAGGATACGATCAGCGCGTTGATCACAGACAATGGTGCGGCCAGGGAATCCACAAAGGAGGCCATGTCCGTCCTGGCTGCCAAACATACATGGGCCACTTCCGTAAGCGGCGACATGGGCCCGTCTGTAATACCCACCACCTGCGCGCCCTTGGACCTGGCAAACCGCATGCTCTCCAGCGTGCGGGTGGAATACCTGGGAAAGCTGATGCCGATAAACAGGTCTTCCTTATGCACCCTTGCGATCTCTTCAAACACGTCCGGGGAGCCTGTGGACACCAGGTGAACATTGTCGAAGATGTAGTGAAGATAATAGCCAAGGAACTGGGCCAGTGGCGCCGCGGAACGAAGGCCCATCACGTAGATGGTGTTGGCGTTCAGCATGCGCTGCACCACATCTTCGAAAGCGGCTGTGTCGATCTCCTCAATGGTGGTGCGTATGTTCTGCATATCCGCCTTCAGCACCGTGCGCAAAACCGCGCTGCGGTCGATTTCTGAGGACATTTCAAACCGCTGTACCGCCGTGAGCCTGTGGCGCACCAACTCCTGCAGCGAACGCTGCAGCTGAGGATATCCTTCATATCCCAGCGCGGAGGCAAAGCGCACCACGGTGGATTCGCTCACGCCTACATTCTCCCCCAAACGGGAAGCAGTCATGAATACCGCTTTGTCGTAATGGGCCACAATGTACTCTGCAATCCGCCTGTGGCCCTTGGAAAGGCGTTTGCCGCTCTGATTCAATCGGCGAATGATGTCCTGCATATCCTGCATGGGGATGTTCCTCCGCACCTGATTTTAATAAATGACGTATTGACATACCATTTTTTATTATACTGAATTTTCCTTCATTTTGCAAGCAAGTTTTCATGCATCCTGCAAAAAATCCAGGCAATTCTCATAGTATTCAGGCGTATGCAGCAAAAAAGTGCAAGTTACATGCCCCTTTTGCAGGAAGTATTCGTCGCTCAAGGGCCTGGGCGGTTCGCGCCTGAATTCCGGCGTCACCCAGAAATATGTTTCGCCCGAGGGGCTTTCCCTCTGCTCATAAATGTTGGTAAACATTCCGTGATTCACTGGCGCCATGACGGCAGGAAGCAATTGATCCCCGCTCAGCGCGGGCGCGTTCAGGTTGAGCACGCTGCCTGGCGGCGCGGGGTATTTTTGAAGCTTCTCCGCCATGTCTATGGCCAAAGCAGCCAAACTTACAAGCATCTCTTCCTTTGCCGGGCGGTCCAGCGACACGGCCATGGCCTTTACGCCCAGCAGCGCCGCTTCCCGAGCCGCACCCACAGTACCGCTGCAATAAATGGCGTTGCCGGCATTCAGCCCATCGTTAATGCCGGAGACTGCCACATCCACCGTTCCTTCCGCCAGATTGCAGATGCCCAGCCGTGAACAGTCTGCCGGCGTCCCATCCACCGCAAAAGCCCGGGCTCCTTGAATGGATACAGGCTTTACTGCAATGGGCCGAAAAAATGTCAGCGCCTGGCTCACAGCACTTTGCTGCCTGTTGGGCGCGCATACCGTGACCTGGTGGCCTCTTTCAGCCGCCTCTCTTGCAAGGGCGCGAAGGCCCGGGCTGTCGATCCCATCGTCGTTTACCAGCAGAATGTGCATATATTCTCCCTTCGGTCGTTTAGAGGAAATGACGTTTATGCTGTTTGGGGGCGCTTTCATCATACTACAGGAGCGGACAGGGCATCAAGAGAAACATCTCAGTTTGTCTTTAAAATATCATTCCCCTTATAAAGTTGTCTGATAGATCGATTTTCTTATGAACCCCTTGGAGGCAAAGCCTTTTCATGTTGATTTGCTCCTCCACATACTCACCTATCTGTCGGCATAGGCTTTGATAACAGACACCAAGGGAGGTGGCATGTTGCAAGCCGCGAAATTTCAAAGGCTGTACATCCTCTTACGCCCCTGCGCACAAGGCGGGGGCGGCTATGCCCGTTTGGAGCAGGC
>JAEZJP010000145.1 GCA_023415715.1 Bacillota bacterium | reverse complement strand
TCGCTCCAGCCGCCTTCAAACCCCAGCCAGTAATACTCCCAGGGGTCCAGCTTGTCCGATTCATAATAGGCGATCTGATGGGGAAAAAACGCAAAGCACTCCCCCGGACCCACGCGGTATTCCATATCGCTGGCAAGCACCCGCCCTGTTCCCTTTACGACAAAATGGATCAGGCAATGGTCGCGCACCATGGGCCCGTAGCCATATCCCCCGGAGGTTTTATGCCAGCCGAACTGAACCAGGGAAAGAGGCGCGCCGCCTCCCTGGTGGGAAAAGTGGATATAGCACTCGTTTTTCTTTTGGGCTGCTTCCGCCACCTGCAAAAACGGGTAGGGCATAAATATTCCCCCTTACCTTTCCCAATTTAAAAAAAGCGTAGCACGGGGAAGAAGCGGTGTCAATGCCGAAGGAAACCTTCGGACATCATCTTCTAAATCCTCTTGCGTTTCCTGAATGAAGCCCCTATAATGAAGTCGCCAAGAGCAACCCAGCTTTTTTCACTGCCTCTTCGGTGAAAATCACGAAGGGGGTTTTGTTATGCAATCCGGCGTACAATTCCATTTCAGCGATCCCGTGCTCAACACACGCTTTGACTGGGCACGAAAGCAGGCCATGGCTTACGTGCATGACCATGCGCCTATCGGGCCGGTATACGAGGCTGCCCTGCCGGGCCGTGAGGCCTTCTGCATGCGGGATGTAGCCCATCATGCTGCGGGCGCCCATGCCCTTTCATTGGACGAACACAACTATACCATGCTGCGGCAGTTTGTCCTAGGCATCAGCGAAAGCCGCAGCTACTGCTCCTATTGGGAAATCATGTTCGACGGCAGGCCCTGCCCGGTGGATTACGCGAACGATACGGATTTTTGGTACAACCTTCCCGCAAATTTCGACGTGATGGATACCTGCCTGCGCATGTATCACTGGACGGGGGACAGCCGGTACCTTTTTTCGGAAGATTTCCGCAACTTCTACCGCATGTCGGTGGAGGATTACATTCGCCATTGGGACCGCGACCATGACGGCGTGATGGAGCGAAAGCCCGGCAGCGGCCGGCGCGGCCTGGCCTCCTATGATGAAAGCCCGCGTCAAAACGGCTACAAAGTGGCGGCGGATTTGTTGGCCGCTGAGTTTAGGGGCATATTAACCTATGCCAATGTGCTGCACATCGCCGGCGAACATGTATTGGCAAAGGAATACGAGCAAAAAGCGCAAAAGCTGCAGGACTGGTTTGAATCGGCCTGGTGGTCGGAAAAGGAGCAGGCTTATGCTGCCGTCTGGTTTGGCGATAACAAATTCGGCTTTGAATATATGGGTACTGTGGCCGGCATGCCCCTATACTACGGCCTGATCCGCGATCCAATCAGGCAGCAAAAGCAACTTAACTATATTCTCAAAAATTCCGCCGACTGCGTGGAGGAATTCAGCTACCATGCGGAAATCTTCTGGCGCTATGGGCTTTATGACAAGGCTCGCGAAGCTTTCCTGGCCATGACGAATCCAGACCTTAAGCGCAAGGAATACCCCGAGGTTTCCTACGCCGCCATCGGCGCAATCATCACCGGGCTGATGGGCATACGCCCAGATGCAGCTGAGGGCGTATTGCATACCCGCAGCACACTGGATCGCGGTGAATTTGCCCAGCTAAACCACATGCCCCTGTGGGGCGGCGAAATCTCGCTGCTGCATGAAGGCCGGGAACGATCCACATTGTTTAACCAAACGGGCCGGCCCATCCTTTGGCTGCCGGAAGGGGCGGAAACGCCAATTGCCACAGCCGCCGGGGAAACGAAAGTCTATACGCAAAGCGAACAGGGGGCAAAAGGCTGATGAAGCAAATTTACCTTATTGATTTTGGGATCCTGCCCGGCACAGATATTGCCGGGCAGGTGAATGATTTGTTTTCGCAAAACCCGAAGGATACGGAATTTCATTTGGCGCCCGGCGTGTACCATTTGTATCCTCAAAGTGCAGTGCCATTTTCCGTTTCGCTTTCCAACTCAGACCAGCTTCCCGTATTGAAAGCCGGCCTGCTGCTATCCAATATGCACAACATCCGCATTGTAGGCCATGGTGCCATGCTGCTCAGCCACGGGCAGCTTTCTCCCCTTGCTATTCTTGATTCCAGCCATATCGCCGTCGAAGGGCTGGCCATTGATTACTCCCCTGCCCACAACGGGGAAGGGATCATCGTTAAGTCCTCCCCCGAATGGGCGGACGTATCGGTGGACAAAGAAAAATACCCCTATAAAATGGAGGATGAACATCTCTTCTTTTGGAACGGCGAGGAGTATACCCCCTATTTCGGAGCCATTGAGTTTGACGCTGCCACAAGGCGCACCGCATACCTGACCGGGGACAAATTCCGCTCCAAACGCCAGGAGGAAGTATCCGAAGGCGTTATCCGGTTTCACGGTAAGTTCGACCCACTCCCGACCATAGGCAATTTCGTGACGCTGCGCTACAGCCCGCGCATCCACCCCGGAATCCTGACGCATCACTGCGAAGACGTAACGTTTGACAGCATTACACTGCACAATACCTGCGGCCTGGGGATACTGACCCAGTTCAGCCGGGATTTGCATTATTCCCGCATCACCATGCGCCCAAATGAGGCTGCCGGCCGGCGCGTCGTATCCTGCCATGACGACGGGTTGCACTTTTCCAACAATGCTGGAAAGATTACCGTGGATGGCTGTTCTTTCCACGGCCTGATGGATGACCCCGTCAACGTACATGGCACGGCATTGCGCATCAGGGAGATTACCGGTCCCCGTTCCCTGGTTGCGGAGTTTGCCCACGGCCAGTCCGCCGCCTTCCCCCTTTGGGCCAAGGCCCAGGATGAAGTATCCCTGATCGAGCACAATGCCATGAACTCCCTGGGCACGCTGAAGGTGGAAAGATACGGCCTTCTTTCCGGCAATACTTGCGAGCTCAGCTTTACAGCCGATCTGCCATCTGGGCTTATGCCCGGCGATGCGCTGGAAAACCTTACTAACACGCCGGAAGTGGAAATACGGAACTGTTATTTCGGCTCCTGCCGGGCCAGGGGCATCCTTGTTTCCACGCCCCGGAAAGTGGTGATCGAAAACAATGTGTTTGAGTCTTCCGGCAGCGCCATATTGATCCCGGGCGACGCCAACCAGTGGTTTGAATCCGGGGCCTGCAAAGACGTAACCATCCGCAAAAACCATTTTACCGACGGCTGCATGATCTCCATGTTCCAGTTCTGCGAGGGCATCATCAGCATCTGCCCCGAGATCCCCATGCCTGAAATGGACAAGCCATTCCACCAAAACATACACATAGAGGAAAACACATTCCACGTTTTTGACGCGCCTGTCTTGTATGCCCTCAGCGTAAAGGGGCTGACATTTCAAAATAATACCGTCATACGAAGCTTTGCCTATAAACCCTGGCATCCGCGCCGGGCCATGGCCACGCTGAAAGCCTGCAAGGATGTGCGGATAGGGGACAACCGGTTTGTGGGGGATGTTCTTTCAACTGAGGTTGTCCAGGAAATGTTGTGACCTTTACGCAACCCCCTCCGCCATGCTACAATACTCTTTGCCCAAGTATGGAGGAGGATTTTTTTGCACCGCTTTTCCCAATCATTGCGTCCCGTATTCCGCTGGGACGCCGCCTTCACCAAGCGGCTTATGCTGGTGGCATTGCCCATCATGTTTCAGAACCTGGTCGCGTCGTCTTTACATATCATTGATGGGATTATGGTCAGCGGGCTTGGCACCGCGCCTTACGCCGCCGTAACGCAGATGTCGCGGTTCATGTTCCTGTTCAACCTTACGCTTTTTGGCGTCACATCGGGCAGCAGCATCTTTTTGTCCCAGCTTTGGGGCAAGAAGGATATCGACGGCATGCGCAGCGTGATGGGCATGTGCCTGCGCATCACAGTGCCCCTGGCCATACTGTTTGGCGGAGGTGCTATGCTCTTCCCCCGTTTGGTGGTCGGTTTTTTCCTGCCGCCTGGGGAAAGCGCTGAGTATGCCCGACAATTCCTGATATTTGCGGCGCCAGGCATGTTGCTTACTGCTGTGGATACGGTATACGCCGGCGTCATGAAGTCCAGCGAGCAGACGTTCATCCCCATGCTGGCGGGGAGTGCCGCGATACTTGTCAACACAATTCTTAATTACGGTCTGATCTTCGGGAATTTGGGCCTGCCTGCTCTGGGGGTACGGGGCTCGGCCATCGCCACGGTGATTGCCAGCGGCGTATCCCTTACGATCACTGTTAGTGTGTCTTATATCAAAAAACTGCCGTCGGCTGCAAAGCTATCCCAGCTTTTGCGGCTGGACTGCACATTCTTCCGGCATTATTTGAAGATCATCTTCCCCGTCATCCTGAACGAAGGCCTTTGGGCGCTGGGCTACACCATGTACAGCGTCTTCTTTGGCCGGCTGGGGGACGCGGCCGTAGCCGCCCAGGGCATATACAATACGGTGGACCAGTTGATCTTCGTCATGATCTACGGCTTGATGAATGCCACCGCCATCGTGGTGGGCCGGAGCATCGGCGCCGGCGACAGGGAGGAAGCATACCTGTATGCCAGGCGGCTTCTGTTTGCAGCCGTGTGCCTGGGTATTGTCATGGGAACTGTCATGATTTTAACCCGGCATCATCTGGTGATGCTGTTCGGCGATATTACCCCGGAGGCGAAAAGTCTGGCCACCGTCTTTATGGTTTATGCCGGCCTCTTTGCCTGGGCCAAGGCCTTTAATTGTGTCAATGTGGTGGGTGTTTTGCGCTCCGGCGGCGATACGGTGTTTACAATGCTGCTGGATGTGGGCAGTATCTGGTGCTTTGGCGTGCCGGTGGTGGGTCTGGCCGCGCTGATATTCCACTGGCCGGTGGAAATGGTATTCCTTTGCACCGCCGTGGAAGAACTGCCCAAGATCACCCTGGGTCTTAAGCGCATGCTCAGCAAAAAATGGATCAACGATCTTACCCGCAGGCCCCAAGTGGATGCGGTTGTATCATAAACTTCGGAGGAATCTACAATGGAATTTGAACTAGTAGGCAAAATCGGCTCTATGGCTCTGATCCGCAAAGAGGACAACGACATCGACTATAACATTTTTTCCAGGCTTGGTGCGGAACTTAAGCCCGGCATGATCTGGGTTACCTCCGGCGCCACGGAAATCGGGCGCCTGGACTATATGAAGCGTACCGGGCGGGAGCTCTGCGGCGATCCAGAGCAGGACAAGACCGATTACGCCGCCCAGGGCCAGTCCATCCTCATGGAAAACTACCGGCAGTTTATCCGCCCGGAGTACAGCGTGCGGCAAGTATTGGTGGAGCATACCCACTTTAACGACCCGGAGAAGCGGGAGCATATCCATAAGCTTCTGGTGCGCGCCGCCCAGCAGGGTGCTATACCCATCATCAACTACAACGACCCGGTAAGCGACGAGGAAAACCGCAAAATGGAACTGGCCCACCGCCGGCAAAGCGGTGAGCCCGTTTACGAGTGCGTGGACAATGATGAAACAGCAGCCGTGATCGCAGGGCTGGTCAAGGCGAAAACGTTGGTGCTCTTGACCTCCACCGAGGGCATATACCAAAATCCCGCCGACCCCGGCACCCTGGTCCGGGATGTCACTGGCAATACCATTGAAGAAGTCGTGGCCGCAGTAAGGGTGCTGCAGCAAAACTGTATAGGCGCCAGCCGTGCCGGAGCCAATGGCGCCAGGGCCAAGCTGGAATATGCGCTGGGCCCCATCCAGCGGGGCACCACCGTCATCATCGGGCATGCCAGGCACCACCTGCGCGATCTTGTCAATGGCACCGTTCCCTGCACAAGGCTCGGGCTCAGGTAACCAGGGAGCGGTGTAAGCTATGTATATGTTCAGTAAATGAATGCTTCACTGCCACTTTTCTTTATAAAGGAATCGATCTCATGCAAATATTTCTGCTGCTCCTCATCGGGGATCATATGCCCCGAATGCAAAAACTCCACCACTTCGCAATTTGGGATCTCTTTTTTGTACAAGTCAATGATTTCATCAGTAAGATCCGACTTGATCTTCGCCTCTTTGTTTCTGCCGGCAAAGAGTCTTACCGGTATCTGAAGAGTACGAAGCCGGGAAGAAAAATCCGCATGATGCGCTTCCCTGGCAAGCCCCTCCAGCGCTTCCCTTCGCATGAAATTCAAGATCGGAACATCCAGGTACACAAGATTTGACCAGAAATCCACATACCCCGGCCCTGGCCGTATATGAGTCGGCGGCTGATCGATAAGTATTAGCCCGCGCATTTCCTGCTGATGGCTAAGCGCCAGCCAAGCGCATAGGAAGCGCCTCTCGAAAAGCCCAGAACGCAGTAGTTCTTTAGCCCGATGCCTTTGACCACGGCTTCCATATCACTTAGATGGTCGTCAAGATCATACCCGGTCACCGGTGTCGAGCTTAAGCCGCGGCCGCGGAAGCTAAAAGCCACAACATGGCTTGAAAGCCCGGACAGTATGGGCATGGCTCTCTCCGCAGGCTCCCAAAGCCCCCCAGCCACAAGCAATGAGGGCAAGTTGGGAGAATCATTTTCGTTGTCGAGAACATGGATTTTTACCTGTCCGTTTGATATAAAGCAGCTCTTCATCAACATTCCTCCGTAATCATGCACGGCAATGCCCGAGCAAACAATACTCCTTTATAGTCCTGCATGCAGGAATCAGGGCCTATAATACTTCTTGCCCAGCGGCTCAATCACAAATTTATCCCTAAGCTCGGATAAATTCGGGCCAAATTTCTCTTCCAGCTGTCCGCGGAATTCATGCAATATTTCCATGATATACATGTCGTGAATGATTACTTCAGTGATCGGCATGACCAGGCCCGGATGCATGGTCCATGCGGCACGGCACTCCTTGTCAAGGGAAACGATTCCTGCCACCACTTCCTGGTCGTCCGCGCTGAATACGATCCAGCGTCCGCCATACTCGGATGTGATTTGCCCGCTCATGTCATGGCGGTAAACCTGGGCGAAATCAAATTCCAATTCTCCATAAGCAACAATCAGTATTTTGATGCCATTCCGGGATGCATTTTGAAGCGTCTCCCTGAGTTCCTCGGCATCCTCTTTCCATATTTCCAAAAGTATACGGTACTTTGCTTTTTTGATCCCTTCTTTTATACGGTTCATAATGGCTTCATGCCCTGATATGTTCCAGATGTTATCACGGTTCTGTGATGATGATGTATATTGCTCCAATGCATCCTGCGCCAAGCGGAACACCTGCTCCGCCCTGTGTTTTCTGTGCGCGATCAATTCACTTGGCGGGATCGGTATATACAGAGGCGTGGAATCCTGGCTCACAATAATATCGCCGCGGCTCACCATCGCTCCCAATACCTCGTAGATTTTGGAGCGGGGCACGCCGGAGTTTAAGGAAACCGCATAGCCTGAAAGCGGAGATTTTTCCAATAAGGCGAGATATGCTTTTGCCTCATATTCATTAAAGTTCAAGTCTTGCAGAATTTTCAAGATATCGGTATTCATGGCGCAGCCTCCTTTATTCACAATAGTATAGCATTTTTTACTTGACAGCAATAGGAAAAAAGTATATTCTCTGATTAGTAGCTACATTAGTAGTCACTAATTGAAGATAGCAATAACACGGAGAGGAGAATTCGTTTGGATAAAGAGTCAAAAACGGGTGTCAGCACAAACCGGAATCATTTTGCTTCCGTCATCGGGGCATTGCTGATATGGAGCACATCGTTCATTGGAACAAAAATAGCGTATGCTTCGTTTCCACCCATCACACTGGGGGCTGCAAGGTTTATCATAGCATCCATTATTTTGGGCATCCTTGTTGTTTTGAAGAAAGAGTTTATAAAACCGGAGCCAAAGGATATGAAGCTCATAGCTGCAAGCGGAATTTTAGGGATAACCATCTATTTTACGATGGAAAACATAGGCGTCAAATGGACGACTGCTATCAATGCGGCGCTGATTGTCGCATCCTATCCCGCCATTACTACCTTGTTGGAGTTAATGATCTACAAAGAAAAGCCGTCATTCTATAAAACAGCAGGCATCGCTTTGGCCATCGGCGGCGTATACCTGGTATCCTATACAGGCAACGGCGTGCACGGGGAAAATCAACTGGCCGGCAATATGATATTGATTGCAACCGGCATCGTATGGGCCTTATATAATTTCACAACACGCAAGGTGGTCAACAAATACCCAGCAGTCACCCTTTCCTTTTATCAAACCGCCATTGGAACGGTATGTTTTGTTCCGCTGGCATTTATCGAAATGGACAGGTGGACGGTTCCTAATGCAATTTCTTTATCCGCTTTGATCTATTTGGGTGTATTTTGCTCGGTAGCGGCATTTATGCTTTACAATTTCGGTCTGCGAAGGCTGTCAGCCAGTACAACTGTGTCCCTTATGAATCTCGTGCCGGCATTTGGCGCCATTTTTTCCGTCCTTATTTTGCATGAACCGATTTCCTTGCGGCAATGCATGGGAGGGGCTATTGTGGTTCTAGGTGTTATGCTAAGTGTGAAACAGCAAAAAGCCGCTTGACACGTTCCTTATTATTTCTTATAATGCTTCTTATGAGTAATAATGAGGAGCGATATTGTGTCTGAAAAGTACTATACCGCGGAGCAAGCAGCGGAGCTTCTAAAAATGCACATTAAAACCGTGCAGCGATACATCCGGGAAGGAAAGCTTCGCGCCAACAAGGTAGGCAAAAGCTGGCGCATTACCGGCCACGACCTTAGTGTTTTCGCTGAAGGAACGCAGGAGCGCACCGAAAGCCCGGCAAGTATGGATATCCTGCCGGAAGAGCGAGTTAAAATTTCGGCCGTGGCGGATATTGATGGAATCGGCCGTGAGGAAGCCATACGCATCATGAACACGCTGACCGCCGTCATGAACGTAAAGCCCCCGGAATATGGCACATCCACCTTCACAGCGCAATATCTGGAGCCTGACAGAAAAATTCGGCTCATGCTGTGGGGCAACCTCCCCTTCATGGAAGCCATGATGTCAATTATTTCGGCGCTGACAGGCCAAAAAGATCCACAGAATCCTTATGATTAAAAAAGCCGCGCAACGACCTGAAAAATGGGTAAATCATATAAGGGCGGAAAATATGCCAAACAATGGGCATGTGGTTTGCCCTTACTAAAAAGCAGGGATCAGCATGAACTATATTATGGATCAGGGTATCAAGGCCGGAGTGCTCACCGCAGAGGAAAAATGGAATACCGTCCAGGATGCTTTGAACTGCATGGCAGCGGCAGCGTATGAAGGCTGCACGGGTGTTATTGTGCCCAAGGAATGTTTGCCGGAAGCGTTTTTCCAGCTTAAAACCGGCTTTGCGGGAGAAGTGCTGCAGAAATTCACCAACTATCACATGAAAATCGCCGTTGCCGGTGATTTCAGCGGCTATGCCAGCCGAAGCTTAAGGGACTTCATCTATGAGAGCAATAAAGGCCGCCAGGTGTTTTTCAAGGCCACGGCCGAGGAAGGCCTGGCATCGTTCGTAAAGGCCGCCCACCTCTGAACGGCAAAGTCATCCTCTCAAGCTCATGCTCTTAAACTGCTTACATAGTACGATTTACGTAAAGGCAAAATGAAAAGGATCAAGTATCCTAAGAATGGAAGCGGGGGTGCTTATTGATGACAAATGTCCATAGGAATCCTAAAGTCGATGAATTTATAAACAGCGCAGATAAGTGGCAGGAAGAATTCAAGACATTGAGAACAATTCTTCTTGGTTGCAATCTGGCCGAAGATTTGAAATGGGGCAAGCCGTGCTACACGTTTGAAAACAACAACATCGTTTTGATGCACGGCTTCAAGGAATATTGTGCGCTTCTGTACATCAAAGGTTCCCTGATGCGCGATCCCTTTGGCGTTCTGGTCCAGCAAACGGAGAATGTACAGGCAGGGCGCCAGATCCGGTTTAAAAACATTCGGGAAATTACCGCAATGGAGACCATTTTGAAAGACTATGTTCGTGAGGCTATTGAAGTCGAAAAGGCCGGCTTGGAAGTGGAATTCAAAAAGAATACGGAATATGCGATCCCTGAAGAGCTTCAAAAAAAACTGGATGAGAACCCTGCCTTGAAAACTGCCTTTGAAGCATTGACACCGGGGCGGCAAAGAGGCTATATACTTTATTTTTCCGATCCCAAGCAAGTAAAAACAAGGGAGTCAAGAGTTGAAAAATGCATACCGCAAATACTGAACGGAAAGGGACTCAATGATTAGAACCAAACGGTGGAAGACGATTTGATTATAGACATTTGATTGTCTAAGTATTCTGGCAACTACTGAAGTAACGAAATTCACAAGCCCTGGCAGAGAAGTCAACAAACAAACGACGCCTTAGGGGCGATTATTAATCACCCGCCAAGTGGCATATCCTGACCGCAACATACGGGCGATTTACTAATCGCCCCTACGGCTTTCAGACAAAGGTGAATGGACTTACCAAGCAATCACGCCCCCTGCAGAGAAGCTATATAAAAAACGCAGGCCGCCTTCAAAACAAATAATGTTTGGAAGGCGGCTGCTGATTACCCAGGAGAATAATTGCTATATTTCATCCACAAACTTCAAAACCAGTTTTTCCAGGTTCATGATGCCGTTGGTAAAGCCCTGAGAGTTGTCCAGCACGGCGTCGGCCACCTTCCGGTAGATATCGATGCGCGCATCATAAAGCCGCACCACCTCATCCTTGCCTTTTATCGCCAGCATGGGCCGCCTGTCCAGCTTGATGTCGGACAGAATATCCTCCAGCGGCCTGTCGATTAAAATAATGATTCCCTGGTTGCGCATGATGAGCCGGTTTTCTTCCCGCATCACCATGCCGCCGCCTGTGGATACGATGGAGGGTTTTTGGTCCGCAAGATACATCAGGATGTTGGTTTCCGCGTTACGGAAGGCCTGCTCTCCCGGCCCGTCAAATATCTGCTGCACGGTCATGCCTGTCATTTCGGTGATCAGCGTATCGGTATCCACATATGGTACGCCCATCCTTCCCGCCAGGCGCTTGCCCAAGCTGCTCTTGCCGCTTCCAGGCATCCCAATCAGGAAAACGTGGCGGTCCATCATAGATCGTCACCCCGATTCAGCATGCTCTCCTGCGCAAGGCGGCTCAGGCGCATAATTTCCATGAACAGAGCCCTTGCGCTTTTCTCCAGCGTTTTATCATGAAGCATTTCCACCCGTGAACTTAAAACCTGTTCCTCCCGGCTTGCATCCAGCACCGGCAGGTTGTTTTCCCGCTTATACTCTGCCACCCGGCGGCTTACCTCCATGCGCCGCTCAAACAACTTCGTAAGTTCCCGGTCGATTTCGTCAAGCTCCCGCCTAAGCGCGGCAATATCCCCGCTCATGGGGTTTCCTCCTCCTGTTCCGGCTTATCCCGGCCGGCCTTATCCTTCCCTTTTTCCAAGGTGAATTCAAAGGCGGCCCCCCTTTCCGTGGGCAAAAGGCGGATCGTTTGCCCGTGGGCTTCAAGAATGCGCCGGCAGATACTCAGGCCCAGCCCCGTGCCCTTGCCCGAGGTATGAGCCTTGTCCGCCTTGTAAAACCG